>JALYMX010000261.1 GCA_030773495.1 Actinomycetota bacterium
CGACCGGTGTCGGCAAGACCGAGCTGGCCAAGGCGCTCGCGGATTTCCTGTTCGACGACGAGCGGGCGATGGTGCGCATCGACATGAGCGAGTACGGCGAGAAGCACGCGGTGGCGCGCCTCGTCGGGGCCCCGCCCGGCTACGTCGGGTACGAGGAGGGCGGCCAGCTCACCGAGGCGGTGCGCCGCCGGCCCTACTCCGTCGTACTCCTCGACGAGGTGGAGAAGGCGCACCAGGAGGCCTTCGACATCCTGCTGCAGGTGCTCGACGACGGCCGGCTCACCGACGGCCAGGGGCGCACGGTGGACTTCACCAACACCGTCGTCATCATGACCTCGAACCTGCCCGGCGACCCCCGGGACTTCTTCAAGCCCGAATTCGTCAACCGCATCGACGAGATCGTCGGGTTCCGGGGGCTGAGCGAGGACGACCTGGGCGCCATCGTGGACATCCAGCTCCGGCACCTGCAGGCCCGCCTCGCCGCCCGGCGCCTCACCCTCGAGGTGAGCGACGACGCCCGGGCCTGGCTGGCCCGCACGGGGTACGACCCCGCCTACGGGGCCCGGCCGCTCAAGCGGGTCATCCAGCGCTCCATCGGGGACCGCCTCGCCCTGGCCCTCCTCGAGGGCCGCTACGAGGACGGCTCCACCGTGAAGGTCGACGTGGAGGGCGGCGAGCTCGTCCTGAAGTAGCGCAGGGCCCGCCGGCCGCCGTCGCTATGATGCGCGGACCGCCAAGAGCATCCGAGGGAGAGGCGCGTGCCCGCGACCGTGGTGGTCGGCACCCAGTGGGGCGACGAGGGGAAGGGGAAGCTCACCGACCTCCTCTCCAAGGAGATGAGCATGGTGGTCCGCTACCAGGGGGGCCACAACGCCGGCCACACCATCGTGGTGGGCGACGAGTCGTTCAGCCTCCAGCTCATCCCCAGCGGTGTCCTCTACGACGGGCTCACTCCCGTCATCGGCAACGGGGTGGTGGTCGACCCGGCCGTGCTGCTCGCCGAGGTCGACACCTTGGAGGCCCGGGGCGTGGACTGCAGCCGCCTTCGCGTCAGCGGCAACGCCCACCTGATCATGCCCTACCACCAAGAGCTCGACCGGGTGACCGAGCGGCGCCTGGGCAAGAACAAGCTGGGCACCACCAAGGCCGGCATCGGCCCCGCCTACGCCGACAAGGCGGCCCGGGTGGGCCTGCGGGTCCAGGACCTGCTCGACCCCAAGATCTTCCGCGAGAAGCTCGACGTGGTGCTCAAGGAGAAGAACGCCATCCTCGCCAAGGTCTACAACCGCCTCCCGCTGTCGGCGGGCACCATCGCCGACACCTACCTCGGGCGGTACGCCCCACGCATCGAGCCCCTGATCGCCGACACCGTGGGCCTGGTCCACGAGGCGCTCGCCGCCGGCCAGCACGTGCTGTTCGAGGGCGCCCAGGCCACGTTCCTCGACCTCGATCACGGCACCTATCCGTTCGTCACCTCCTCCAACCCGGTGGCCGGCGGCGCCTGCACGGGCGCCGGCGTGGGGCCCCGGCACATCGACCGGGTGATCGGGATCGCCAAGGCGTACGTCACCCGCGTGGGGTCGGGCCCGTTCCCCACCGAGATCCACGGTGGGCTGGCCGACCTGCTGGTCGAGCGGGGCCGGGAGTTCGGCACCAACACGGGCCGCCGGCGCCGCATCGGCTGGTTCGACGCCGTGATGATGCGCCAAGCCGTGCGCCTCAACTCCATCACCGAGATCGCCCTCACCAAGCTCGACATGCTCGACGTGCTCGACTCGGTGAAGGTGTGCGTGGCCTACCAGGTGGGCGCCCGGCGCCTCGAGCACCTGCCGTACCACCAGTCCGACCTCCACGCCGCCGTCCCCGTGTTCGAGGAGCTGCCCGGCTGGCGCACCGAGCTGTCGGGCGTCACCGAGGTCGAGGACCTGCCCGAGGCGGCCCGCCGGTACGTGGGGTTCCTCTCGGAGCTGGCCGGCGTGCCCATCCGCCTGGTCGGCGTCGGCCCGGGGCGGGACCAGTTCGTGAGCGCCGCCGAGGGATGGGCGCCCCAGGCGCAGCGGACCATCTGGTGAGGGTGGCGGTGGTGGGCACCGGCGGGCGCGAGCACGCCCTGCGTCATGTCCTCGGCCGCACGGCGGCGGTGGTGGGCCCCGACGACGACGCCGACCTCTACGTGATCGGCCCCGAGCAGCCCCTGGTCGACGGGCTGGCCGACCGCCTGCGCAGCCGGGGCAAGCTCGTGTTCGGCCCCGGCGCCGACGGCGCCCGCCTCGAGGGCTCGAAGGCATGGATGAAGGAGCTGCTGGCCGAGGCCGGCGTGCCCACCGCCCGCTCCGCCGTGTTCAGCGAGCTCGAGCCGGCCGTGGCCTTCCTGCGCTCGCTGCCCGGCCTGTACGTGGTGAAGACGGACGGGCTGGCCGCCGGCAAGGGCGTGCTGGTCACCGCATCCCTCGACGAGGCGATCGACGACGTGCGAGCCAAGCTGGAGGGCTCGTTCGGCGACGCCGGCCGCAGCGTGGTGATCGAGGAGGGCCTCCGTGGCCCCGAGCTCTCCCTGCTCGCCGTGTGCGACGGCCACCGGGCCGTCCCGCTGGCCCCCGCCCAGGACTTCAAGCGCCTGGGCGACGGCGACCGCGGGCCGAACACCGGCGGCATGGGCGCCTACTCGCCCGTCGCCTCCGCCGGGCGCAACCTGGTCGAACGGGTGATGGGCGAGGCCGTCGAGCCCACCCTCGCCGCGCTGCGCCGCCGGGGCATCGAGTACCGCGGCGTGCTCTACGCCGGCATCATGCTCACCCCCGACGGCCCCAAGGTGCTCGAGTTCAACGTGCGCTTCGGGGACCCCGAGGCCCAGGTCGTGCTCCCCCGGTTCGCCGGCGACCTGGCCGCCTTCCTGGCCGAGGCGGCGGCCGGCGAGCTGCGCAGCGAGCCCACCTTCATCGACGACGCCTGCGTCACCGTCGTGCTGGCCGCCCCCGGGTATCCGGCGGCGCCCCGTACCGGCGACGTCATCGAGGGCCTCGACGACGTCGAGTCGGTCGAGGGCGTGTTCGTCTTCCATGCCGGCGTGCGCATCGACGACGACGGGCGGGCCATCACCGCCGGCGGGCGGGTCCTCGACGTCTGCGCCCTCGCGCCCACGCTCCCCGAGGCCCGCCGCCGCGCCTACCGAGCGGTGGAGCGCATCTCGTTCCCCGGCATGCAGTACAGAAAGGATGTCGCCGCGTGAAGGTCGCCGTGCTGATGGGGTCGGCAAACGACAGGGAGAAGATGCGCCGGGCGGTGGAGATGCTCGAGCGCTTCGGCGTGGAGGCCGACGAGCGGGTGCTCTCCGCCCACCGCACCCCGGCCGAGGTCACGGCCTTCGCCGCCGCGGCGCGCGGTGCCGGCTACGCCGCCGTCATCTGCGGTGCCGGGATGGCGGCCCACCTGGCCGGCGTGGTCGCCGCCCACACCACGCTCCCGGTGATCGGGGTGCCCCTGTCGGGCAGCGCCCTGGGCGGGCTGGACGCGCTCTACGCCACCGTGCAGATGCCGTCGGGGATCCCGGTGGCCACGGTGGCCGTGGACGGCGCCGCCAACGCCGCCATCCTGGCCGTGGAGATCCTCGCCGTCACCGACGCCGGCCTGGCCGGCCGGCTCGACGAGTTCAGGGCGGCCGGCGCCCGGTGATCCCCCGGTACTCGCTCCCCGAGATGGCCGCCCTGTGGACCGACGAGGCGCGCCTCGCCACCTGGCTCGAGGTGGAGGTCCTGGCCGTGGAGGCGTGGGCCGAGCTCGGCGTGGTGCCGGAGGCCGACGCCGCTGCCGTGCGCCGGCGGGCTCCCGCCGTCACCGCCGAGACGGTGCGCGCCGTGGCCGAGCGCGAGGCGGCCACCGACCACGACGTGGCCGCCTTCGTCGACGTGGTGCAGGACGCCATCGGCCCCCCCGAGGGCAACTGGGTGCACTACGGCTTGACCTCCTCCGACGTGGTCGACACCGCCCTGGGCGCCACCCTGACCCGGGCCGGCGACCTCCTCGTCGAGGCGTCCACCGGCTTGGTGGCCGCCCTCAAGCGCCGCGCCCTCGAGCTGCGCGACGCTCCCATGGCCGGGCGCACCCACGGCGTGCACGCCGAGCCGACGACGATGGGCGCCAAGCTCGCCCTGTGGTGCCTGCACGCCGACCGCGACCGGGCCCGGCTGCGGGCCGCCCGTGACGCGGTGGCCGTGGGCAAGCTGTCGGGAGCCGTCGGCACCTACTCCAACGTGGACCCCCGCGTCGAGGCCTTCGTGTGCCGGGCCCTGGGTCTGCGCCCCGTGCCGGCGACGCAGGTGGTCGGCCGCGACCGCCACGCCGAGTACCTGTGGGCGTGCGCGGCGGCCGGCGCCGGCGTGGAGCTGATGGCCACCGAGGTGCGCCACCTCCAGCGCACTGAGGTCGCCGAGGCGGCCGAGCCGTTCGGCGCCGCCCAGAAGGGCTCCTCGGCCATGCCGCACAAGCGCAACCCGATCACCTGCGAGCGCCTGTCGGGGCTGGCCCGGGTGTTGCGCGGCTATCTCGGCGCCGGCCTGGAGGACGTGGCCCTGTGGCACGAGCGCGACATCTCCCACTCCTCGGTGGAGCGGGTGGTGCTGCCCGACGCCAGCCTCCTCGCGTACTACGTGCTGCGCCGCATGACCCGCGTCGTCGAGGGCCTCGAGGTGGACCGGGCCCGGATGCTCGAGAACCTCGAGCGCTCCCACGGCCTGGTGTTCAGCCAGCCGGTCCTGCTGGCCCTGGTGGCCTCGGGACTGCCGCGCGACACCGCCTACCGGGTGGTCCAGCGCAACGCCATGGCCGCGTGGGAACAGGGCAAGAGCTTTCGCACGCTGTTGGAGGGCGACGCCGAGGTGACGTTGTCCGCCGACGCCTTCGACGAGGCGTTCTCCCTCGACCGGGCCGTGCGCAACGCCGGCCGGGTCTTCGAGCACCTGGAGGAGATCGAATGACGACTGCGCCGGCGGGGTTGGGGCCACGCCCTGACGAGGAGGCCGGGGTTGGGGCCCCGGCCGGGGAGAGGACATGAGCGCGCTCACCCAGCTGTACGCCGGCAAGGTGCGCGACGTGTTCGACGCCGGCGACGGGCGGCTGCTCCTCGTGGCCTCCGACCGGGTCTCCGCCTTCGACGTGGTCATGGCCGAGCCGGTGCCCGACAAGGGGCGGGTGCTCACCGCCATGACGGTGTTCTGGCTCGAGCACCTGGCCGACGTGGCGCCCAGCCACCTGGTGTCGATCGACCCCCACGACTTCCCGCCCGGCGCCGACGCCGTCGCCGACGCCGCCGGCCGCAGCATGCTCGTCCGGCGGGCCGACATGCTGCCCATCGAGTGCATCGTCCGGGGCTACCTCACGGGCTCGGCGTGGAAGGAGTACCGCTCGTCGGGCTCGGTGCACGGCACGCCGCTGCCCGCCGGGCTCGAGGAGTCGTGCCGGCTCCCCGAGCCGATGTTCACCCCGTCGACGAAGGCAGCGAGCGGGCACGACGAGAACATCTCCTTCGTCGAGGCCTGCCGTATGGTGGGCGACGAGGTGGCCGCCGCCGCACGCGACATCAGCCTCACCGCCTACACCCGTGCTGCGGCGCGCACCGAGGAGAGCGGCATCCTCCTGGCCGACACCAAGTTCGAGCTGGGCTTCATCGACGGGGAGCTGGCGCTGTGCGACGAGGTGGTGACGCCCGACTCGTCACGCTTCTGGTCGGCGTCGGAGTGGCGGCCCGGGATCACCCCCCCGTCGTTCGACAAGCAGCCCCTGCGCGACTGGCTCGACGCCTCCGCCTGGGACAAGAACCCGCCGCCTCCCGCCATGCCTCCCGACGTGGTGGCGTCGTTGCGGGAGCGCTACGTCACCGCCTACGAGCGCATCAGCGGGCGCCGGTTCTCCGAGTGGCCCGGGGTGCGGTCGTGACGCCGCGCTTCGACGTGCTCGTCGAGGTGACCCTGCGCCCCGGCATCGCCGACCCCCAGGGCGCCACCATCGAGCGGGCCCTGCCGGCGCTCGGCTTCGCCGGCGTGGGGGGAGTGCGGGTGGGCAAGGCCTTTCGGTTCAGCGTGGAGGCGGCCAGCGCCGACGAGGCCCGCGCCCGAGTCGAGGACCTGAGCCAGCGGCTTCTCGCCAACCCGGTCATCGAGGACACGCGCATCGAGGTGACGGCGCCGTGAGCGCGCGGATCGGCGTGGTGGTGTTCCCGGGCTCGAACTGCGAGCACGACGTGGCCGAGGCGCTCGAGGCACTGGACGGCAAGGCCGACCTGGTGTGGCACGGGTCCTCCTCGCTGCCGGGGGTCGACGCCGTCGTGTTGCCGGGCGGCTTCGCCCACGGCGACTACCTGCGTCCGGGGGCCCTGGCCCGCTTCTCGCCGGTGATGGCCGCCGTGAGCCGCTTCGCCGCCGAGGGCGGCCCGGTCGTCGGCATCTGCAATGGGTTCCAGGTGCTCACCGAAGCCGGTCTTCTGCCCGGCGCCCTCCAGAAGAACGCCGGGCTGAAGTTCCTGTGCACCACCGTGGAGGTGCGGGTCGAGAGCTCACGATCAGTTCTGACCAGCGAGGCGGAGGTGGGCCGGATACTGCGCATCCCCATCAACCACTTCGAGGGCAATTTCACCTGTTCACCGGAGACGCTGGCCCGTTTGCAGGACGAAGAGCGCGTGGTGCTGCGGTACGTGGACAACCCGAACGGCTCCGTCGATTCGATCGCCGGCATCTGCAACGAAGCCGGCAACGTGGTGGGCCTCATGCCCCACCCGGAACGGGCGTCCTCGGCGCTGCTCGGTTCCGAGGACGGCGTCGTGCTGCTGCGATCGCTGCTGTCGGCGGCCACCGCAGCAGCGGCGCTGCGCTAGGCCGCCCCCGCGCCCCGGCGGATGCCGGCCCGCTTCAGCACGGCGGCGTCGACGCCCGCCTCTCGCCACGCCGCGTAGGTGATTCCCTTGCGCTCGCCATAGTCCCTGGCCGCGTTGACGAACTCCTCCTCGAGCTCGGACAGGTCGACAGCGTCGGACTTGGCGGCCAGCTCGTCCTGCAGGTTCATCCGCTCCTGCAGGAGTTGCAGCCTCGAGAACGGGTCGGCCGTCTCCAGCCGGGCCTCGACTTCGGCCAGCCGGCGCTGGATCGACTCGGGGGTGCGCTTGCGGCCCCGCTTTGGGCGATGAGCCTCGAGTGCTTCGAGGTAACGGCGCACGGAGCGCCCCTGCTCTCTTCCCAGGGCCAGCGCCTGCTTGTGCTCCTGTGACATCGCTGGTTTCGTTCGCTTGGTCTTTGCTGGCATGTGGTCATCATCGCCCTCCCCTCGCCGGAATTCAAGTCAATCGGCTGGGCGGCATTTCCGTTCGGTGGACGGAGCTACGGTGTGGGCATGGGCAACCAGGTGGCGCGGGCATTGGGGCTCACCGACGACGAGACCGCCGCCATCGAGCGCATCCTGGGCCGGTCCCCGAACCACCTCGAGCTGGCCATGTACGCCGTGATGTGGAGCGAGCACTGCTCGTACAAGTCGTCTCGGCTGCACCTGCGCCGCCTGCCCACCGAGGGCAGCCACGTCCTGGTCGGCCCGGGCGAGAACGCCGGGGTGGTCGACGCCGGTGAGGGCGTCGCCCTCGCCGTGCGCATCGAGAGCCACAACCACCCCTCGGCGGTCGAGCCGTACCAGGGGGCGGCCACCGGCGCCGGCGGGATCCTGCGCGACATCTTCACCATGGGGGCGCGGCCCATCGCCCTGCTCGACCCCCTGCGCTTCGGGCCCCTCTCCGAGCCCCGCACGCGGTGGATCTTCGAGGGCGTGGTGAGCGGGATCTCCGGCTACGGCAACTCGGTGGGCGTGCCAACGGTGGGCGGGGAGGTGGTGTTCGACGAGTGCTACGCCGACAACCCGCTGGTGAACGTGATGTGCCTGGGGGTGATGCCCGTCGAGCGCCTGGTGCTCGGGCGGGCCACGGGCGTGGGCAACCTGGCCGTGCTCCTCGGGTCCACCACCGGGCGGGACGGCATCGGCGGCGTGAGCGTGCTGGCGTCGGCCGGGTTCGGGGAGGGGGAGGCCGACGCCGAGAAGCGGCCGAGCGTGCAGGTCGGCGACCCGTTCGAGGAGAAGCGCCTCATCGAGGCCTGCCTGGAGCTGCTCGACGCCGGGCTTGTGGTCGGCATCCAGGACCTCGGTGGCGCCGGCCTCACCTGCGCCACCAGCGAGACGGCGTCGCGCGGCGGCGTCGGCATGGACGTGTACGTGTCGGAGGTGCCGCTGCGTGAACAGGGGATGGAGCCGTTCGAGGTGATGACGAGCGAGAGCCAGGAGCGGATGCTGGCCATCGTCACCCCCGAGTCGCTCGATCGGGTGCAGGAGGTGTGCCGGCGTTGGGAGGTGCGGGCCTCGGTGGTCGGCACGGTCACGGCGGGCGGGCGGCTGCGCATCCTCGACCGGCCCGGCGGCGGGGTGCTGGCCGACGTGCCCGCCTCGTCCCTGCACGACGACGCCCCGCTCTACGACCGGCCGCGGCGCCCGCCGGCCGCCCCGCCGGGCATGCCCGACCTGGAGTCGGCCGATCCCGCCGCCGAGCTGCTCGACCTGCTGGTCGACCCCTCGTGGGTCTACCGGCAGTACGACCACCAGCTGTTCCTCAACACCGTCGAGCCCCCGGGCGGCGACGCCTCGGTCCTGCTCCTCAAGGCCCCGGGGCTGCCCAACGGGCGGGCCGCCGGCTCCCGGGGCGTGGCCGTGGCCACCGACGGCAACGCCCGGTGGTGCGCGCTGGACCCCCGGGCCGGGACGGCCATGGTGGTCGCCGAGGCCGCCCTCAACGTGGCCTGCGCCGGCGCCCGCCCGGTCGCCGTCGTGAACTGCCTCAACTTCGGCAACCCCGAGCACCCCGAGGTGATGTGGCAGCTCTCCGAGGCCATCGACGGCATGGCCGAGGCCTGCCGGGCTCTCCACCTGCCCGTGGTGGGCGGCAACGTCAGCCTCTACAACGAGAGCCGGGGCCGCGACATCGACCCCACGCCGGTGGTGGGCGTGGTGGGCCTGGTCGACCGGCTGGAGCGCCGGCCGCCGGGCGCCGGCCTGGCCGCCGGGGGCCGCTTGCTGCTCCTCGGCCGCAC
>JALYMX010000262.1 GCA_030773495.1 Actinomycetota bacterium
GCCAGCCAGTACCCGCGGCCCGAGCGGGTGGGCGCCATGGCGGTGATCGGCCGGGCCAGGCGGGTGCCGGCGGTGGACCCGAGGTGGGTGGCGTCGCCGAAGGCGAACACGCCCCCGTCGGCCGCCACCAGCCAGTAGCCCTTCCCGGAGGGGGTGGCGGCCATGGCGACCACGGGCTGGTTGAGGGGCTTCCCGCCCATCGAACCGAGGAAGGGCGCGTCGCCGAAGGCGAACACGCCGCCGTCTCGCGCCACGAGCCAGTAGCCGGCGCCCGTGGGCGTGGCCGCCATGCCGACGACGGGCGAGGCGAGGGCCAGGGCACCGGTGGAGCCGAGGAACGGGGCGCCGAAGGCGAACACGCCGCCGTCCGAGGCCACCAGCCAGTAGCCGCCCGCCCCACCCGGCGTGGAGGGCCGGGCACCGGCCACGGCCACCACCGGCCGGCGCAGCGCCAGGTTGCCGGTGGAGCCGAGGAAGGGGGCGTCGCCGTAGGCGAACACGCCGCCGTCGGCCGCCACCAGCCAGTAGCCGGCGCCCGTCGCCGACGCCGCCATCCCGACCAGCGGGCTCTTCAGCGCGGCGACCGGCGGAGCGCCGAGGGGCGGCGCGGCACCGAAGGCCAGCACGGCGCCGTCGCCACTGGGCGCCGTCTGGGCGCCGGCACCGGTCGGCACCAGCCAGGAGAGGGTGGACGCCAGCAGCGTCGCCGCGAGGAGAAGGGTGCGTCGCACGGCGGGCATGGTGCCATCCGCCGATGGCCAGCGGGTGGCATGCCGGGCACAATTGGCGCGACGGCAACCTGAGGACAGGCAACGTCAGGACAAGGGGGGCACATGGCGTTCGTGCAGATCATCGAGTTCACGACCACGCGCTTCGACGAGATGCAGAAGCTGTTCGACGAGCTCCGCTCGCGCGACCCGGGGCCGACCTCGCCGGGCAGGGGCATGGTGTGCGCCGACCGCGACCAGCCGAACCGCTACGTGACCATCGTCGAGTTCCCCTCCTACGAGGAGGCCATGGCCAACTCGGAGCGGCCGGAGACCACCGCCATGGCCGAGCGCATGGCGGCGCTGTGCGACGGGCCGCCCACCTTCCGCAACCTCGACGTCCACGACGTCGTCGAGACCTGAACCGAAAGAGGGCGTAAGCCCGGGGACGGAAGCGGCCGATAAGGCGACATGGCCTATTCGGCGGAGATCAGCCGCGCCAACCCCACCTGCTTCGTGTTCCTCATCGACCAGTCGGAGTCGATGCGCCGCCACATCGGCGGGGGCGACACGCCCATGACCAAGGCGGAAGCGGTGGCCGACGCGGTGAACCGGCTGCTGTCGGAGCTGTCCATCAAGTGCGCCAAGGAGGACGGCGTCCGCGACTACTTCCACGTGGGCGTCGTCGGCTACGGGGCGTCCGTCGGCCCCATCTTCGACGGCGCGCTGGCCGGGCGGGACCTCGTGCCGCTCAGCGAGGTGGCCGCCTCGCCCGCCCGGATGGAGGAGCGGGCCCGCCCCGCCGGCCGCCACGCCGCCCGCCGGTCGGTGAAGTTCCCCACCTGGTTCTCGCCGGTCGCCTACGGCGACACCCCGATGTGCGCCGCCCTCACCCGCGCCCGCTCGGTGCTGGCCGCCTTCCTGGCCGATCACCCGGGCTGCTTCCCGCCGATCGTGGTGAACGTGACCGACGGGGAGTCGACCGACGGGGACCCCCTGGTCCCTGCTCAGGCCCTGCAGTCGCTCACCAGCGCCGACGGGCCCGTCCTGCTGTTCAACCTGCACCTGTCCTCGGACCGGAGCGAGCCCATCGTCTTCCCCGCCGACGGCGCACCGCTCCCCGACGACCACGCCCGGGCCCTGCACCGCATGTCGAGCCCCCTGCCCGACCCCATGCGGCGGGCGGCGGCCGCCCAGGGGCTGGTGCTGCCCGACGGCGCCCGGGGCTTCGCCTTCAACGCCGACATCAGCGCCATCGTCCAGTTCCTCGACGTCGGCACCCAGGTGCTCGAGCTGCGCTGAGGCGCGGCCGCCGCCACCGTGCCCACCGTCGTCTCCGCCTTCTGGGCGGCCCGGGGCGGGAGCCCCGCCGACCACTACGAGGATGCCTTCTGGCCCCGCCGGCCGGGCGCCCAGCGGACCCGGCGTCTCCGCCTGGCCGTGGCCGACGGGGCCACCGAGAGCATGCTGAGCGGGCTGTGGGCGGACCTCCTCGTGCGCACCTGGTGCCGCTCGCGCCGCCGCCAGGTGGACGACGTGGTGGCGGCGGCCATGAACCGTTGGGACGCCACGATGCGGGCCTACGTGCAGGGCCGGGAGGCCGACCGGCGGCCGATCCAGTGGTTCGAGGAGCCGGGCCTGGCCCGGGGGGCCCACGCCACGTTGCTGGGGGTGGAGCTGGACGGCGACCCCTCGTCCGGCCCGCTGCGCTGGTCGGCGGTGTCGCTCGGCGACTCGTGCCTGTTCCAGGTGCGCGACGACGTCCTCGTCGCCTCGTTCCCGGTCGCCCGGGCCGACCAGTTCGGGACGGCCCCCAAGCTGGTGCCCACCCGCCCCGAGCAGCTCGGGCGCGTGTTGGCCCACCTCGAGCGGGCCGAGGGGGACTGCCGAGCGGGCGACGTGCTGTTCCTCACCACCGACGCGCTGGCCGCCTGGTTCCTCACCGAGGTGGAGGCGGGAGGGGCGCCGTGGCGGGTGCTGCGCCGCCTCGAGGGCGACGACCGCTCGGCGTTCGCCACCTGGGTGGCGACGCAGCGGGACCGGGGGGGACTCCGCAACGACGACGTCACCCTGGTGCGGGTGGAGGTGGGCGCGCCATGAGGCTGCCCCCGGCGACCGCCTACATGGAGGCGCTGCAGGACCCCTCCTCGTGCTTCGCCGATCCCGAGCTGGCCTCCGGCTCGCCCCTCCTCGGCCCACTCGGGCTCCCGCGGGCGGTGAGTGGGAGCGTGGCGACGGTGTTCCGGGTGGACTGCCCGGCGGGGCGCAGCTTCGCCGTGCGCTGCTTCACCCGCCCGGTCCCTGGGGCGCAGGAGCGCTACGCCGCCATCGCCGCCCATCTCGACCGGCTGCGCTCCTCCTGGCGCGTCGGGTTCGACCTGCAGCCCCGCGGCATCCGGGTGGACGGCGAGTGGTGGCCCGTGGTGAAGATGGCGTGGGCGGCCGGGGAGCCGCTGCTGTCGTACGTGGAGCGCCACCTCTGGGACGGGGCGACCCTGGCCTACCTGGCCACGCGGTTCGCCGCGCTGGCCGAGACGCTGGCGTCCGACGACGTCGCCCACGGCGACCTCCAGCACGGCAACATCCTGGTGGCACCCGGCGGCGACCTGCGCCTGGTCGACTACGACGGCATGTGGGTGCCGGCGCTGGACGGGCAGGAGGGGATCGAGCGGGGCCACCGCAACTACCAGCACCCGGGTCGCGCCAACGCCGACTTCGGGCCGGCGCTCGACCACTTCTCCAGCTGGGTGGTCTACGCCTCGCTGGCCGCACTGTCGGCCGATCCCCTGCTGTGGGGCCGCCTCGACGGCGGCGACGAGTCGCTGCTGGTGCGCCAGCACGACCTCGTCGAGCCCGAGCGCTCCCCCGCCCTCGCCGCCCTGGCCGCCAGCGCCGACCCCGCGGTGGCCACGCT
>JALYMX010000263.1 GCA_030773495.1 Actinomycetota bacterium
GCTCGGCGCCCTGCGGGACGCCACCGCCGCTGGTACCGGCGGCGAGGCGACGGCCGAGTCGGGGAGCCGGGTGGGGGCGGCCGGCGGAGCGGGACTGCTCGGCACCGCCGTCGCCGCTCTCCTGGCCGTGCGCGCCGGCATCGGCGGGCGCTTCGAGGGGCGGACGGTCTCTGGTCGGGTCGGCCGGAGAGCGCTGGCATTCCTCGTGCGGCTGCGGCTGCCCGTCGTCAACCTCCTGGCCGCGGTGTTCGGGCCGCTCCTGCTCGTCGCGACCTTCGTCGCCTTCGTGAACTGGGGCGCCAGCGCGCCGCCCGGTGCGAAGGGCGGTGGGGGCGCCGGGGAGGTTGCGGTGTGGGCCGCCGCCGGCGTCGTCCTCGTCGTGATGTGGCGGTGGGCCGACCTCGTGGCGTGGTCGCTCCACCCGTTCTACAAGCGGCGCCTCTCGTCGGCCTTCGCCCTGCGCCGGGTCCACCGCCCCGGCGAGGAGCCACGGGCCGAGGAGCGCCCGTATCGGACGTGGTACCGGCTGTCCCAGACGCAGCCGCCCGACTTCCCCGAGCTGCTCGTGTGCGCCGCCGCCAACATCAGCGACTACGGGCGCGTGCCGACCGGCTCGCACGTCACCAGCTTCGTCTTCAGCGCCGAGAAGGTGGGGGGACCGGTGGTCGGCCACATCCCCACCGCCGAGCTCGAGGAGGCGGTGGGGCCCCGCGCCCGCGACATCACCCTGCCGGCGGCGGTGAGCATCGCCGGAGCGGCCTTCTCGCCCTCGATGGGCAGGATGACGCGTGCGCCCCTGCGGTTCCTCCTCGCCCTCACCAACATGCGTCTCGGGGTGTGGGTGCCCAACCCGCTACGGGTCCACGAGTTCGATGCCCGACGCCGCCGGCGCTTCTACCCCGTGAGCCCGCGCCCTCACTACCTGGTGCGGGAGCTGTTCGGGCGGAACCATGCCGGCTCGTCCTTTCTCTACGTGACCGACGGCGGCCACTACGAGAACCTGGGGCTGGTGGAGCTGCTGCGGCGCCACTGCATGGACGTGTGGTGCGTGGACGCCTCGGGCGACGCGGTGGACACCTTCGACACCCTCGCGCAGGCCATGTTGATCGCCAAGGGTGAGCTCGACGTGGACGTGCACCTCGACCCGACGGTGATGGCGCCCGACGCCTCGGCGCCCCGCTTCGTGCGCTGCGCCCACGCCGTCGGCGAGCTGCGCTACCCGGACGGCACCGTCGGGCGCATCGTGGTGGTGAAGACAGGCGTCCCCGCCGACGCGCCGTACGAGGTGCGGGCCTTCCAGGACGCCCACCCCACGTTCCCGTGCGACCCGACGCTGAACCAGTTCTTCACCGCCGAGCGCTTCGACGCCTACCGGGCGCTCGGCCGCTTCGCCGCCCGCACCGCGCTCAACGACGTGGGCCCCGGCATGCAGGTGGCGCGAGTCGCGGCGGCCGGTGACACGGTCGGCCTCGGCGACGGGCCCCGGGCGGACGCGGGCGCCGGAGCGCCGGCGGGCTAGGCCCCCCGCCACGGTGGCGGGAGCTCCCACATCGTCACTTCGAGAGCGGTGCGGACGACGGCGGCGACCTCCTCGGGGTCCTCCTCGCGTCGCATGCGCCGCAGCGCGTCCTTGAGGAGCGCCTCGACGAGCCCGAGCTTGTAGACGTTGAGTCGATCGAGGCCACGTGCCGCGTGCTGGGCGAGGCCTTCGACGTAGAGCGGCGGAAGGGGCATGGCGACTCGCCGTCGTCCTTTCCCGCCCCGCCCGGGCGCGAACCCGCCCCGGTGGACGGAGCACCAATCCTTGGCGTAGCAGGGGGCGAGTACCGGTCAGCCGCGTCGCGGCTGACCGGTACCGCGCGGTTCGTGCAGCAGTCAGACCGTCAGCGTCCTCTGGCGACGCTGAGCGGTGTGCTCCTGCCCTGCGACCCCCTTGGTTCGGCGCGAGCCGACGTGCGTCTAGTTGCTGTGGTTGCTGGCCGAGGCGCTCGCCGAGTTGTCCTGCTTGGCGGTGGCGTCGTCGCACTCGGACGCCACGCACACCGGGACGTTGGCGTTGATGGGCAGGATCGGCGCCGAGATGACCTCAGCGTCGGCCTCTTGGCTTCCCTGCCCGAATGGGACTGCTCTCGTCGACCTCGTGGACAGCGCGTCGGCGCTGACCGTGGTCGTCGCCAGGACGGCCGCGACGGCTCCTAGCGCGATACATAGTCGCTTCACTTGTGATCCCTTCGTTCGACTGTTCGTTTGACTGTTCGAGAAAAGACGCCGGGCGAGGGTGACAGCCCGACGGGCGCGCGAAAACCCCGAGGGTTAACCGGGCCGCTCGAGCAGCGGAACGAAGGGCTCCGGCGGCCAGAGAGCCGGTGCCGGTGAGAATCGCCAGCGCCGTGCTGCGACTGGCAGACCAACCAGCGCGAGCACGGCGGCGAAGGGGAACGATGATGATGACGGCGTCGGGGGCGAGACGACCTGGCTCAGCCTGGCCAGGAACGACATCACCCACTCGGGCAAGCCGAAAGGTGCCTCGCCGCTCGGGAGCCCCGCACTACGGGGGCTCATAGTGGCGCTGACCGCGGTCGGTTCCGCGAGCACCCGGCGACTGCCGGGCCCCACGACCACCGCGCCCGCCTCGGGCAGGGCGGTTTGGGCGAGCGCGACGATCGGCGAGGAGGCCCCGACGCTGACCACGGGGTCGACGCCAGCAGGTGACGGACCGGTGGCGACGGCGGGATCGAGGCCCGCCTGTGCCGAGTGGGTCGCGGGGCCGGGCTCGGGTCCGGTCGTCGGTCGCGTCGCGGCGGGCTCGCCGGCGGGCTCGCCAGCCGCGCTTCGCACAAGGCTCGCCACCGTGTTCTCGACCGTGCCCACCGACTCACCCACCGCCTCGTTCACCCTCGCTCGCAGTGGACTGGCGATGGCGCCGACTGCGGCGCCCGCCTCGTCCACGACGCCGGCGATCGAACCGGTGGCGGGGGCGACAGGGGCAACGACCGCGTCGACCGCCGAGTCGACGACGCGCGGCGTGCTCGGTCCGCCCCGGCTACCAGAGGGGGAACGACTCGCGCCAGGCGCGGGTCGTGGAGCAGAGGCCAAGGGCGTGGCGGGTACGTCAATCGCGTCGACCCCGCCAAGAGCGGACGTGGGTGGCGAGGGGCTGGGTGCGGGAGCGCTGCCAGTCGCGTTGGGTGACGCGGAGGGGGCTGCGCTCGCCCCGCCCGGCGCTGCGGGAGCTGCCGGACTCGACGTGGCCGGTCCCTCGGCGGCAGACGCGGCAGCCGCCGACGCCCCCACGACGAGCACGAAGATCACGGCACCGACTGCGAGAACGGCACGTCGCAGGAGATGGCGCGTCTTCCCCGGGGAAACCCGGTCGTCGGGTTGCGTGTTGGCCATGTCCCCGCGTCCGCCCCTTCGACACCACGCGTGCTACGAAAGCAATTCGTCAGCAAAGTACCCGTCCAACGACGATCGAAACGTCTTTCCCCTGATGCGCCACATCCGGATGACTACGCCGACCATCTCCAGCGCCGGCCACCCGGTGACCACGACGTCGGCCGCAGGGGACGAAACCTGCGACGGAGCTCGCCGAACAGGAACCGAGCCAAGCAGGAACCGAACCGTCACACCCCGCGGGCACAGTACGGGCATGACCAGCTGCCCCGACTGCGCCACCGACCGCAACCACTGCCACGGCGTCCTGCTCGTGCACGGCGACGGCACGAGGGAGTGCCCGGAGTGCGCTGGGCCCGACCCGGCCGGCCACGACTGGCGGGCACCGTGCGAGGCCGCCTGCTGCACGCCGGTGCCGCTGCCCGTGCCCGTGCCCCTGGCCGCCTAGCGGAACCACCGAGAAGGCGAGCCGGGGCCCACCCGGCGGCAGAGGCGCGCCCGCAGCGCCCGGTTCTGGCATAGTGCAGCGGCCGCGGTAGCCCCACGGACCGTCTCCCCGCACTTCGGAGAGAGAACCTGAGCAACGACACCCAGCCGATTGCGGCGACGCGGCGCTCCCCCACCCCGGCGCAGGCCCCCGGACCCGTCCTCCGAGTGTTCGCCGGCTGCGTGGCGCTGGCCGCCGTGTCGCTCACGCTGAGGTCCACGCTCACCCACGACTCGTGGGCGTGGGTCCTCTGGGGTCGGGAGCTGGCTGGCCTCGGCCTCGACTTGAGCGGCCCGCTCCCGGCCTGGAAGCCCCTGCCCGTGCTGGTCACCACGCTCCTGGCCGGGTTCGGCGACGCCGCGCCCCTGCTCTGGCTGGTGGTGGCCCGCACCGGCGCCCTGCTCGCCGTCGCCCTGGCCTACCGCCTCGCCCGGAGAACGGCCGGGAGGCTGGCCGGTGCGGTCGCCGCCACCTCCCTGCTCCTCAGCGTCGGCTTCGCCGACTACATGGTGCCCCTGGGGCTGTCCGAGCCGATGCTCGGCGCGCTCGTGCTGTGGGCCGTGGAGCGCCACCTCGACGGGCGGTCCGACCACGCCTTCGCCCTTGGGTTCGCCGCCGCCCTCATCCGTCCCGAGGTGTGGCCGTTCTGGCTGCTGTACGGGGTGGTGGCGTGGCGCGCCCATCCCCACCGCCGCTTCCTCGGCGGCCTCCTGGTCGCCGCCGTGCCCGTGCTGTGGTTCGCCCCCGACCTCCTCGTCGCCGGCGACGTCACGCGGTCCTTCGACGCCGGGCGGGTCGAGACCGCTCCACTCATGGCGTCGTCACCCGGGATGGCGGTGCTCGACGCCGCCCGCCGAGGCCTGCACCGCGGCGCCTGGGTGGGCGTGGTCATCGCCCTGGGCAGCGCCGCCACCGGGGTCGCCCGGTGGCAGGCCCGCCTCGTCGCCGTCACCCTGGCGGTGCTCGGAGCGTGCTGGGTGGGTCTCATCGCCGCGATGGCCCAGTTCGGCCTCGGCGGCGGCCTCGTGCGGTTCCTCATCGTCGGGTCGGCCGCCTTCTCCGTGCTCGCCGGCATCGGATGGGCGCAGGCCGTGGGCGCCGGCGCCCGGCTGCTCGCCGGGGTGGGATGGCGG
>JALYMX010000264.1 GCA_030773495.1 Actinomycetota bacterium
ATCTCGTGCACCCTGGCGCCGGGACGACGGCGCCGGCGCTCGGCGTCGCGCACGGCGGCGCTCGACGGCAGGACGCGGGACGCCTCGTCGTCGCCGCACCCCCCTAGCGCCATCCAGCTCAGCGACGCCCCTGCCACCACCAGGAAGCGCCGGCGCGAGAGCGCGGGCAGGCCGTCACCGCCTCGGCTCACGATGCCCCCTTCGCACGAACTCGCCCCTCTCGCAGGTAGGTGCGGCCCTAGCGACGCCGCCACGGCGCGCAACACTACCGGGGACGTGCGGCAACTTGGTGCGGAAACGCTCAACTCGGCGCTCGCGTGCCGATCGAACGGCGGGCACGCTGCGTGCTGCGTCAGGTCGGCTCCGCCAGCCACCCCGGCGCCGCCTCGAGGAGGTGGCGGCTGACGGCCAGGCAGCGGTCGAGCGTGTCGCACAGCAGCTCCTCCCCGGCGAGGACCCGGGCGAGGGACACCTGCTGGCGGGCGACGATCCTCAGGCTGCGCTCGGGCGCATCGGTCGCCGAGGGGAACGAGTCGCTGGCCGACACCTCGAGGGGCAGCTCCACGCCGGCCACGCCGGCCAGCTCGAGGTGGAGGTGGAGCAGGTCGGGGCCCGAGGGGAGCGGCGCCCACGTGAACGTGATCGGGAAGTGGAAGTCGGCGGCTCGGCGTCCTCGGGAAGGTCGACCACCAGGTCCTCGAACGACAGGAGCACCCGCGGGTCGACCTCGAGGGCGAGATGGAGGTCGACGGGCACCCCGCAGCCCTCCTCCGGGTGGAGGTCGACCTCCCACGCCTGGCGCAGCGAGTACGTCTCCACGACGGCGGCCCGGGATAGAACCCGGAGCGGGAGAACCACACCTGACCCGGGATCCGAACCGCACGCCGCTTCTGCCGCCGCAGCACTACCGCCGTGAGTGCAGCGATCAGATCAGATCAGAAGGGCGGGGCGAAGAACTCGAGGGGGATGTTGTCGGGATCCCGGAAGGACAGGCCCGACCCATACGGGGCGTCGGTGATGAGTCCGTGCGGGATGCCGAGCTGGTCGAGCCGTTCCTCCCACCGCTTGAGCTCTGCTCGATCGGTACAGGCGAAGGACACGTGGTCCAAGCCCGGGCGGAACTCGCTCGCCGGCTCTGAGCTCTCTTCCTTGACATGCTGATGCAGGCCCAGGAGTGTGCCGCCGCCGAGCATCCAAACGACGTGGTGGAACGGGCCGGTGTCCTCGTCGAGGACCGGCTCGGCGTCGAAGAGTCGGCGGTACCAGGCGACGCTGCGCTCGAGGTCGCTCACGGTCAGAGCGATGTGGCCGATGGCGGGAAACTGCCGTTCAGGCATAGCTGTCCTTTCTCGCCTCCACCCGGTTGGGGGGGCTGTCCCTGTGGGACTGGGGGTGGGAGAGGGCCGGCCCTCCCTTGATGCGCCCACGTGCCACTGCGGGCGCCGGGGGCTGGTGAACGGCCAGTTGGAAGACGTCCGGGCGTGCGTAGTGGCCGACAGGGTCGAACTCGCGCCGGGCGGTCACGAGAGCGCCGACGTCGATGCTGGCGGTGAGCGTGCCGGGCTGTTCCGTGAGCGGCCCGGTGATGATGGCGCCGTCGGGGCCGACGATCATGGTGTTGCCGCGGGAGAGCCAGTCGTCCTCATCGCCGGCGTACAACTCGTCGGCGCCGGGCAGGGAGCGTGGGACGTCGCGCGCGTGCAGGCAGGTATTGGTCCCGATGACGAAGACCGGGCCTTCGCGTGCAATGTGGCGGAGCGTCGAGCCCCAGGCGTCGGTGTTGTCCCAAGTTGGGGCCAGGTAGATGTCGATGCCCTGCTGGTACAGCGCCGCCCGGGCCAGGGGCATGAGGTTCTCCCAGCACAGGAGTCCGCCGACTCGGGCGAAGCCCATGTCGACCACGGTCAGCGTCGAACCGTCGCCGTAGCCCCACACGGTTCGTTCCCCGCCGGTGGGCATGAGCTTGCGGTGGACCCCGACCACCTCGCCTTGCGGATTGAGATAGACCAGCGAGTTGTAGAGGGTCCCCGAGGGGACCCGTTCGTTGACCCCGACGGCGACCCAGGCGCCGGCCCGGCGGGCGGCGGCCCCGAGAGCGACGGTGACCGGCCCCGGGACGTCCACCGCCTGGTCCCAGAGCCGCTGGTACCAGCCGCCGTCGGACCATGCGGGCACGCGCCACACCCAGTCGGGGTAACCGGGGACGATGGCCTCGGAGAACACGATGAGCCGGGCGCCCGAGGCCCCCGCATCCTCGATCGAGGCCACCAGCCGCTCGACGGTGGCGTCTCGATCGAGGAAGGCGGGAGTCGCCTGCACGGCCGCGACGGTCACCTCCGACGACGTCGCGGTCATTTCGCACCCGAGGCGACGAGCAGCTCGCAGGGCCCGACGAACCCGTCGGCGGTCTCGAACTCGCCGAGCTTGGCCTCGATCTCGGCCCACACCGCCGGGCGCTCGGCGGCGTCGACGTTGGCCAGCATCTGGTGCAGGGCGCCGAAGGACTCGCGTTCGAAGCGCACGCACTCGGCCGCCGAGGGCATGCGCAGCGGGGCCGGGACGGTCTCGACCCGCACGTCGGTGAACCCGGCGCTCTCCAGAAGCGACTCGAGGACGCCCGGACTGCCGAGGCTGAACGGACCGGGCTGACCGGGCTGGGGAGCGGGGAGGTTGGCCCGCCCGCGGATCACCGAGACCGGCACCGAGAAGAACTGGTTGCGGTCCGCCGTCGAGTAGACGATGGCGGCGATGCGCCCGCCGTCGCGCAGAGCCCGGTGCATCCCAGCCAGGGCCGCCCGCTGGTCCGGGAAGTAGATCAGGCCAAGGCGGGAGATCACGGCGTCAAACGACTCGGCCCACAGGCCGGCGAGAGCTTCCCCGTCGGCCTCGAGCGTCTCGACGTTGGTGAGGCCGGCTTCCGCGGCCGCCTTGGCGGCGTAGGTGAGGATGGTGGGGGAGACGTCGGTGGCCACCACTCGACCGCTCGCTTCCGCCCGGCGGGCCGCAGCCAGGGACTGGCCGCCAGCACCGGCGGCGACGTCGAGAACGTGCGACCCGACGGAGACACCGGCGGCGTCGAGCATCACCTCGGTTGCGGGGCCGAGCCAAGCCTCGAGCGTCGGCCCCCAGCGGTGCCACGCCTCGGCTGCTTCCTCCCACTGCTGGCGCGTGGTGGTCTTGTACTGAACACGGTCGAAGCTCATTCGTGGCCTCCTGGCGCTCGTTGCTCCGAAAGAAAGGGCGCCAGATCGAGACGTCTGCCGGAAGGTCGGCCCTGGCACATCGCCAGACGGGGCGGCCTCGGGCCGCGAGGAACAATGAGAACGTGACGCCCCGCCCGACTGCGCCGCACCTGGTCGGCCGGGACCTGCCGCTGGCTCGCCTCGCAGCACTGCTCGCGCGGCTGCGGCACGGTGAGCAGGTCATGGCGTTCGTCTCCGGCGAAGCCGGGATCGGCAAGACGTCGCTCGTCCGAGCCGCAGCTTCGGAGGCCACCGGGCAGGGGGCGCGGGTCGCCTGGGGCACCTGCATCGACGCGGATGGCGCCCCCGGCTACTGGCCCTGGACGCAGGCCCTCGACGGCCTCGTGCGGGACATTGGCGTCGACCTCGCCCGAGACGTAGCCGGCGAGGACGCGGCGGTCCTCGCCCCCATCGTCCCGTCGTTCGGGCTCCCTTCTCACGGCGAGGCCTCGGCGCGCGGACGCCTGCTGCTCATGGACGCCGCCAACCGCTTCCTGCAGAGCCTGGCTGTCGAGAAGCCTCTCGTGGTCGTGCTCGACGACCTCCAGTGGGCGGACGAGTCGTCCCTAGTCCTGCTTGACTTCCTGGCTCGGGCCCTCCGGCCCGGGCCCGTCGGGCTGATCGGTGCCTACCGCCACGACGAGCTGCGGCCCACCGTCCGCGCCCGGCTGGGTGACCTCGTGAGCCGCAGCGAGCACCTCCCTGTCAAGGGGCTCGACCTCGATGCCGTCGTGCAGCTGGTCGGGCACGTGGCCGGCGACCGGATCCAGCGAGAGGCGGCGGCGGCGATCCACCGGAGAACAGGTGGCCATCCGTTCTTCGTTCGGGAGCTGGCCCTCCTCGCCGGTGCCGACGGCGACCTCGACGGGGGCGTTCCTGCCGCCGTGCGCGACACCATCGAGCGGCGTCTGGCCCGCCTGCCCGAGACGACCGTCGACGTCCTCGATGTCCTTGCCCTGCTCGGAAGTGAACTGCTCCCCGACGTCGCCGCCACCGTGCTCGGGCGGGCGATAGTCGAGGTCGAGGCCGCGGTCGGGGTGGCCGTCGACGCCGGCGTTCTTGCCCGGACGGGTCGCGGGATCGCGTTCGTCCATGACCTGTGGCGCGAGACGGTCACCGAGCGGCTCCCCGCCCACCGGCGGACGGCGCTGCAGCGAGAGATCGGCTCCGCGCTCGAGGAGCGCAAGGCGCGCGGCGGCGAGGTCGCCCCCTCAGAGATCGCCCGCCACTTCGTCGCCGCCGTCTCTCTCGACGGGCCCGATCGAGCCGTTCGTTGGGCGCTGGCCGCGGCCACCACGGACGTCGCCGCCCTCGCCTTCGTGGAGGCGGCCGGCCACCTGCGTCGCCTGCGTGCCGCGCTCGCCGACGCCGCCGTCGCCATCGACGACGCCCGGCTGGCCGACCTGCTCGTCGT
>JALYMX010000265.1 GCA_030773495.1 Actinomycetota bacterium
GGCGTCGGCGGCCCGCCGGGCGCGGAGCCGGTTGAGCCGCTCCTCGGGCAGGCGGCTCACGATCACCGTGATGTGGCAGCCCCGCTTGCGGATGCGGGTGGCCCGGCCGCGGGCGCGGGGCCGCCAGCGCTTGGCGGTGGCGCCCTCGTCGGCGTAACAGGCCGAGACGTACAGCTCCTCGGGGTCGAGGCCGTCGTTGTTCTCGGCGTTGGCCACTGCGGAGTCGAGCAGCTTGCCCACCAGCTGGGCGGCGTCGCGCTCGCAGAGGCGCAGCGTGTCGCGGGCCAAGCCGACCTCCTGACCGCGGATGAGGTCGAGGACCGGGCGGATCTTGTACGCCGAGACCAGGCCGTGGCGGAGCACAGCGCGCGTCCCGGGGCGCTCGTTGGTCTTGGGGGCGGTCACGTCAGCGCCTCCCGGCCCGTTCCTGCCCGGCGTGGTACCGGAACGTGCGGGTGGGAGCGAACTCGCCGAGCTTGTGCCCCACCATCGACTCGGTGATGTACACCGGGACGTGCTTGCGGCCATCGTGCACGGCGATGGTGTGGCCGACCATGTCGGGGATGATCGTGGACCGGCGCGACCAGGTCTTGATCACCCGCTTCTCGTTGGCCGAGTTCAACACGTCGACCTTCTTCAACAGGTGGTCGTCGACGAACGGGCCCTTCTTCAGGCTGCGCGGCATCGCCGGTTACCTCCGTGCCCCGCGGGTGCGCCGCCGCCGGACGATGAGCGTGTCGGACTCCTTCTTCTTGCCGCGGGTGCGGCCCTCGGTCTTGCCCCACGGCGACACCGGGTGCCGACCGCCCGAGGACTTGCCCTCGCCGCCGCCGAGCGGGTGGTCGACGGGGTTCATGGCCACCCCCCGCGTCTGGGGACGGACGCCCTTCCACCGGTTCCGGCCGGCCTTGCCCACCTTCACCAGCTCGGCCTCGGTGTTGCCCACCTCGCCCACCGTGCCGCGGCAGTCGATGGGCACGCGACGCATCTCGGTGGACGGCAGGCGCAGCGTGGCGAACTCGCCCTCCTTGGCCACCAGCTGCACGCTCATGCCGGCGCCCCGGGCCAGCTTGCCCCCGGCGCCCGGCTTCAGCTCGACGTTGTGCACGGTGGTGCCGACGGGGATGAAGCGCAGGGCCATGGCGTTGCCCGGGCGGATCTCGGCGCCCTGTCCGCTCTGCAGCCGGTCCCCCACGCCGACCCGGGCGGGGGCGAGGATGTAGCGCTTCTCGCCGTCGAGGTAGTGCAGCAGGGCGATGCGGGCGTTGCGGTTGGGGTCGTACTCGATGGCGGCGACCTTCGCCGGGATCCCGTCCTTGTTCCGCTTGAAGTCGATGACGCGGTACTGCTGCTTGTGACCGCCGCCTCGGTGGCGCGCCGTCTTGCGACCGTAGGTGTTGCGCCCGCCCGTGCCCGGCTTGGCGCCGACGAGGCTCTTCTCGGGGTGGTCGCGCGTGATCTCGGCGAAGTCGGAGACGGTCTGGAAGCGCCGGCCGGCGCTGGTTGGCTTTCGCTTGCGAAGGGGCATGCTCGCTCGACCTCTAACTCTCGAACAACTCGATGCGATCGTCGCCCACGAGGGTGACGATGGCCCGCTTGGTGTCGGCCCGCTTCCCGAAGGTGGCCTTGCGCCGGTTGCGCTTGCGCTTGCCCTTGCGGTTCAGCGTGTTCACGTTGGCGACCCGGACCGAGAAGATGCTCTCCACCGCTTGGCGGATCTCGGTCTTGTTGGCCCGGGGGTCGACGACGAAGGTGTACACGCCGTCGTCGAGGAGGGCGTAGGACTTCTCGGACACCACCGGGCGCAGCACGACGTCGCGCGGGTCCCTCACGAGGATGCTCCCTTCTGGGGCCAGAACTCGTCGGGGACGGTGACGGCCGCGGCGTCGTCGCCGCCCTCGCCCGCCGGGGCGGCACCGGTCTCGCCCGCACCGTCGCCGGGCAACGAGGGAAGGCAGTCGGCGGTGAAGACCACCCAGTCGCTGCAGAGCACGTCGTAGGCGTTGAGCTCGCCGGCGGGCAGGAGGTGGACCTCCGGGAGGTTGCGGAACGACTTGCCGGCGACATCGGCGTCGGGCCCGAGGACCACGAGCACCCGGCCGGTGACGCCGAGCGCCCGGAGGGCGGCCTTGGCCGCCTTGGTGCTCGGGGCCGTGAACGCCCAGTCGTCCACCACCACCACGCGGCCGCCGCCGGCGCGGTCGGAGAGGGCGGAGCGCAGGGCGAGCTGCACCATCTTCTTGGGCGTGCGCTGCTTGTAGCTGCGGGGTTTGGGGCCGAGGGCCACGCCGCCACCCGTCCACTGCGGGGCCCGCGTGGACCCCTGCCGCGAGCGGCCCGTGCCCTTCTGCTTCCAGGGCTTGGCGCCGCCGCCGCGCACCTCCGCTCGCGTCTTCGTGGACTGCGTGCCGGAGCGGGCGGCGGCCAGCTGGGCGGTGACCACCTGGTGCATCACCGCCACGTTGGGCTGTAGCCCGAAGATGCGGTCGTCGAGCTGGACGGACCCCGACGACGAGCCATCGGGCCTGCGCACGTCGATCGTCGGCACCGCTACTTCCCGCCCTTCACGGCGTCGCGGATGAGGACGAGCCCGCCGCGGGGCCCGGGGACGGCGCCCTTCACGAGCAGCAGGTTGCGCTCGGCGTCGGCCTCCACCACCTCGAGGTTGAGCGTGGTCACCTGCTGAGCGCCCATCTGCCCCGCCATCCTGGTACCCGGGAAGACCCGGGCGGGCGTGGCGCAGGCACCGATGGACCCCGGCGCCCGGTGCTTCTTGTGGTTGCCGTGGGCGGCGCCCTGGCCGCGGAAGTTGTGACGCTTCATGGAACCGGCAAAGCCCTTCCCCTTGGTCACGGCCGTCACGTCGATCTTCTGGCCGGCGGCCAGCAGGTCGACGCCCAGCTCCTGACCCACCTGGTAGGCGTCGGTGTCGTCGACCCGGAGCTCCACCAGGCGCCGCCCCGGGTCCACGCCCGCCTTGGCGAACTGGCCGGCAACCGGCTTGGTGAGCCGGGCGGGCTTCACCGTCCCGAACGTGACCTGCAGCGCGCTGTAACCGTCGCGCTCGGGCGTCTTGACGCGGACGACGCGCACAGGCGGCACCTTCACGACCGTGACCGGGACGGCGCGGTTGTCGCCGTCCCAGACCTGCGTCATGCCGACCTTTTCGCCGACGATCGCCTTGCTTGCCATCTCTCGCTCGTCTCACGCGAACGCTCCGCTCGGGAAAACCGGGCGGAGCGCTTCTCGGTTCTGCCGCCGGGTCCCCCTTCGGGCGCCGGCGGACGTCGATTACAGCGGGGTCACTCTAGCAGGGCGACCCCGGTGGCCCTACTGGATCTTGATCTCGATGTCGACGCCCGCCGGCAGGTCGAGGCGCTGCAGGGAGTCGACGGTCTTCGGGGTGTGCTCGACGATGTCGAGCAGGCGCTTGTGGATGCGCATCTCGAAGTGCTCGCGGCTGTCCTTGTACTTGTGCGGCGACCGGATGACCGTGTAGCGGTGCATCTCGGTGGGCAGCGGCACCGGCCCGCGCACCTTGGCCTGGGTGCGCAGCACCGTCTCGACGATCTTCTTCGTCGACTGGTCGATGACCTCGTGGTCATACGCCTTCAGCCGGATGCGGATCTTCTGCTTCTGACCGTCGGCCACCGAACGCCCGTCCTCCTACTTGATGATCTTGGTGACCCGGCCGGCGCCCACGGTGCGCCCGCCCTCGCGGATGGCGAAGCGCAGGCCCTCGTCCATGGCGATGGGCTTGCCCAGCTCCACCACCATGGTGGTGTTGTCGCCG
>JALYMX010000266.1 GCA_030773495.1 Actinomycetota bacterium
CCATGGCTCCCCCGAGCCCACCGCACACGACCACCGCACCGCGCCGGGCCAAGGCCGCACCCAGCGCCTCGGCGACGGCCTCGAGGTCGTCGGGCCCGTCGCCCGGCCCGACGACGGCTACGTACACTGACCGCACCATGGACACGACGGTCTACTTCAACCCGGCGTGCTCGAAGTGCCGCACCGTGGAGGGCATCCTGGCCGAGCGCGGGGTGGAGGCCGAGTACGTCCGCTACCTCGAGCAGGCTCCCACTCGGGAGGCGCTGGAGGAGGTCATGGGCCTTCTCGGCATCGACGACCCGCGCGCCATGATGCGCACCGGGGAGCCGATCTACGCCGAGCTCCACCTGGAGGACGCCGACCGGGAGGCGTTGCTCGACGCCATGGTCGCCCACCCGGTGCTCATCGAGCGCCCCATCGTGGTGCGCGGCGGCCGGGCCGTCATCGCCCGACCCGCCGAGCGCGTGCTCGAGGTGCTCTGATCTGACCCCCCTCCTCTGGGTCCACCACTGAACGTGTGGACCAACGAACCCTTGGCCGACCTCTGCCCAGTCCTCCACGTCGAGCACTTCCTTCCTCCCTGGCCGCAGAGATCCGCCGGCTTCACCGAGCCGACGGACTGTCGATCAAGGAGATCCGCTGCACTTGCCGGCCGACCCGTGCCAGCGCACCGACTACCGCCCGGGCGAGCTGGCCCAGTGGGACCCGTGGTTCCCGGCCACCAAGATCCCCCTCGGCCAGGCCCAGGAAGCCGTCCTGCCGGTGATCGTCGGCGTGTCGGGCTACTCCCGCCACATCGTGGCCCGCATGATCCCGTCCAAGGAGGCGCACGACATCCTCCTGGGCCACCTGGCCTGCCTGCTCGACCTCGGGGCCGTGCCCCGCAAGGGCGTGTATGACAACGAGGCGGCCTTGGTCTCCCGCCACAACGGCAAGGCGACGCTCACCGACGCGTTCCAGCGCTTCCGGGGAACGCTAGAGCCCTTCGATCTTGGTGACGAAGGCGTCCCAGCCGTCGAGGCCCCCGGCGTTGGTGGTCTGGAACGCGCCCGGTGTGGTGGGGAAGGCCGGGCCCCCGGACGGCGCCGGCGAGGCGGTGTAGCCAGTGAGGTGAACCGCCCCGCCGTCCACGTCGACGGCCATGCCCCAGTCGTAGCGGTTGCCCCCGAGGAAGGTGGAGTACACGAGCGATGCCCGCCCGGACTTGGTCGCGTCGATCTTGGCGAGGAAGGCGTCGTGGGTGACGAAGCGGTCGGGGTTCATCGTGGCGCTCTTCTGGAGGGCGTCGTGGGTGGTGGGAAAGCGGACGGAGCGGCTGGTCCCCACCACGAAGGCGTTGCCGGCTGGGTCCACGTCGATGCCGTTGCCGTGGTCGCTGGTCTCGCCGCTCAGGTAGGTGGAGTACGCAAGCGAGGCACCGGCGGCGTCGAGTTTGGTCATGAAGGCGTCTGGGCCCAGCTGGCGGGAGCTTTGCGCGGAGGTGCGCTGGAAGGCGTTGGCCGTGGTGGGGAACCCGGGACCGGTCCAGCCCGTGACGTAGGGGCTGCCCGCGCCGTCCACCGCCACCCGGGCGTAGTGCTCCTCCCTCGCTCCTCCCAGGTAGGTGGAAAAGACCAGGTCGTCAGCGTCGCCCCCACCGGCGCCCGGGTCGTCGGGGTCGGGGGTGAGCTTGGCCACGAAGGCGTCGATGCACTGGCCGTTTTGGGTGAGCACGCAGCTCTGCTGGTAAGAGCCCGGGGTCACGGGGAAGTCGGTGGAGCCGACATCGCCGCTCACGTAGGCGGCTCCGGCTGGATCCACGGCGATGCCGTAGGCCCTGTCGGCGGCGCCGCCCCCGAGGTAGGTGGCGTAGACGAGCGACGCGGGCCCGTCGGCGGCGGGGTCGACCACGGCCACGAAGGCGTCTTGTCCGGCGTTGGTACGGTCGTAGGCGCCGGGGGTGGTGGGGAAGTCCGACGAGTCGGTGCCGCCGGTGACGTAGGCCCGTCCGGCGGCGAGGGCCACCTCGGTGGCCCCGTCGCCCCCGGCGCCGCCGAGGTAGGTGGAGTAGGACGGCGCGGAGCCGGAGGCGTCGAGCTGGGTCAGAAACCCGTCGCATCCCTCGCCGGCGGGGCCACCGGCGTAGCCGGGCTGGGCTGCGTCGGGCGTGGTGGGGAAGTCGGCCGAGCAGGTCTGGCCCACCACCACGGCGGCGCCGGCGGCGTCCACAGCGATGGCGGGGTCGTCCCCCACGCCGTCACTTCCTGCCCCGCCCAGGTAGGTCGAGTAGACGAGCGAGGCGGCGCCGGTGGCGGTGGGGTCGATCTTGGCCACGAACACCTCTTGGCCCGAGCCGACCTCGTCGTGGCTCCCTGGGGTCACCGGGAAGTCGGGGGAGAAGGTCTTGCCGGCGACGTAGATCTTGCCCGAGGGGTCAACGGCGATGCCCCCGCCGCCCACGCTGTTGGCGTTTTCGTCCTCCCTGCCCCCCAGGTAGGTGGAGTAGGAGATGACGGGGTCGATCACCAGCGGGAGGGTCTTGTCATAGGGGCCGACGGCGAAGCCCACGCGGTCGTCGGCATGGGCCACGAACCGCCCCTCGACCGAGCGCCGGGTCCCGTCGACCTCCTGGTAGAGACGCGGGGCGCGCTGGCGCACCTCGCCGGCGCCGCTGTCCAGCACCAGGTCGCCGGCGTGGTCGATGCGGACGGCCTCGACGCCGTCGAAGCCCAAGGCGATGTCGCTGGGGTCGGCGCCGGGCGCCACCACGAAGTCGTACTCAAGCGCTTGGCCGTTGCCGTAGTAGACGGCGTCGATGCCGGGGTAGACGCCGGTGTAGGCCACGCTGGCGTAGGTGGGGATGCCCGAGCGCCAGCGAGTGGGATCCTTGCCCACGAAGTAGTTGACCTTCCCGGGCAGGGGGTTGCGGGGCGCGGTGGGGGCGTCGGATCGGGCGCCCACCAAGCGCATGCGCACCACGCCGCCACCGTTGGAGGCCCTGTCGTTGTTCGACGAGGTGAAGCCGACGGCGAGCTCACTCGCCCGTAGCGACAAGGTGTAGCCCTGGCCCCGGGCCACGAAGTCCACCCCGTGGTCAGCTTGGCCGTGGTTGGCCTCGAAGCTGAGCGGAAGGGCGCCGAGGTCCCGGGCCAGGCGGCCGTTGTCGACCCCGTCTCGCGGCGAGACGGACGGCGCAGATGCGGTGCCGTGGCCGCCTACCCCGGCCGGCACCACCGTGACGACCGCTCCGCCCATCGCCACCGCCGCGGCGACAACGAGCAGCCCAAACGGCTTGAATCGCGACATTCCCTCGCTCCCCCCAGGTCCCAGTTGAACGCGAACTAATCACTGTTACTAGAAGCGAAATAAGCGTAGCTACGAACACGAGCCTCGGGCAATACTTGATCCACATTTTCTGGCTCCCCAACCTGTCCGTGGGTCCGTGAGTCGACCACCAAGGCTGTACGCCGGCCTCCTTCCTTCGTTTCCTGGCGGTCTGACGGTCCCGAGAGCGGGAGGAGGAGGACGGGGTGCTCGGTGCCGGGGGATGGCGTCCGCTGCTCCGTGTCGATAACCGTATCGTCGTCGAGCGGGATCGAGTTCGACGAGGAGAGGGACACGGCGATGGCGCTCCCTCCACCTGGGCGAGGTCCGCTCGTTCCTGGAGGCCGACGCACCCAGAGTGAACTGCCCCGAGCCCGGCCCGAGGATGATCGCCCCCCTGGGCTCGACGCGGTGCCGGGCACACCCCGGCGCTCGACAGGGGACAGAAATACGTTGTCCCTATTGCTGTCGGGCTCGGCGCCTCGGGGAGCGGTGACCGCGTCCCGCCAGGAAGCCACTGCGAGCGGAGTCGCGGATGGGCATTCCATAGTGCGGGCCTCCTCCGCGTTACCGGCGCTTGTCACTCCAGTTGGGCCCACGCCCACACGGCACCGAGGATGGCCACGCCGAGCGCGGCCATGGCGTGGTACGCCGCGGCCCCCGCTCCGACCCCGTCACAAGTGGCCTGAGCCAGCAACGGAAGGTGGGTGGCGGTCATCCAGAACCCGGCCAGCGGCACGGCCAAGCCGGCCACCAGGGGGAAGGACCCGGGGGCC
>JALYMX010000267.1 GCA_030773495.1 Actinomycetota bacterium
ACGTAGAGCACCCGCTTGGCGGCGACGGCGCCGGCGTCGGGGCCGCTGGCCGCGAGGGTGACCCCGAGCAGCTCGCGCTCCTCGGGGAGCGGGCCGCGGCGGCCGGCGGGCACCCGGAACACATGACCGATCTCGAACAGGGCCACGTCGGGATTGCGGTGGGAGGCGTTGAAGGCCACCGCCTTGAGCAGACCGGGGAGCAGCGAGGCCCGAAGCACCGACTCCTCCCGGGCCAGCGGGTCCACGGCCTCGATGAGCGGACTCGACAGGCCCGCCCGCTCGTGGTCGCCCGGTGCGACGAGCGGCGGCGACGACGCCTCGCTCACGCCCGCCCCGGCCAGCACCTCCCGCAGGTGACGCCGATGGCGTTGGTAGGGCGTGAGGTGCCCGACGTACGGGCTGCGGGGCACGGTGCGCCGGATGCGGCTGTAGCCGTGGTGGCGGGCCACCTCCTCCACCAGGTCGACCTCTCCCGTCGCGTCGGGGCGGAAGCTGGGTGGCACCACCTCGTGGACCCCCTCGCCGGCCGGCGTGGCCTCGAACCCGATGGGAGCCAGGTACGACCGCACCTGCTCGTCGGACAGCTCGGTGCCGAGCAGCGCGTTCAGGCGGGCGGTGCGGAGACGAATGGGGGGCACCGGCGGGCGGGGCTGCGACACGTCGAGCATGCCTGCCGCGATGGCCCCCCTGCCCAGGAGCGAGCAGAACCGCTCCACCGCCCGCTCGATGCCGTCCGGGTCGCAGCCCCGCTCGAAGCGGGCGGACGCCTCAGTGCGCAGCCCGAGCCGCTTGGCGGTGCGGGCGATGGCCATGGGCGCGAAGTAGGCGGCCTCGAGGAGGACGGTCGTCGTCGAGGCGGAGATCTCCGAGGACGCCCCGCCCATGATCCCGCCGATCCCCACCGGGACGCCGGTGGCGTCGCAGATCAGGCAGTCGTCGCCGTCGCCGAGGCGGCGCGCCGTGCCGTCGAGGGTGACCAGGACCTCGCCGGGGCGGGCCCGCCGGACCAGCAGGCCCCGTCCGGGGAGCAGGTCGAGGTCGTAGGGGTGGGTGGGCTGGCCCAGCTCGAGCATCACGTAGTTGGACGCGTCGACCACGTTGTTGATGGGCCGCATGCCGGCGAGGGTGAGGCGCCGGGCCACCAGCGGGGCCGAGGCGCCGATCGTCACCCCGGTCATGGCCCGAGCTGTGAACCGGGGGCACAGGTCCGGGCACTCCACGACCACGGTGGCCAGCTCGGCAACGGGGGGGCCTGCCTCGCGGACGGGATGCTCGGCGATGGAGAAGGGCAGGCCCAGGCGGGCGGCCAGGTCCCGGGCCACGCCGGCAATGGAGTTGGCGTCGGGGCGGTTCCCCTCGATGGCCAGGTCGTACACCACGTCGGACCCGATGCCGAGGGCCTCGTCGAGCGGCGCGCCGACCTCGAGGCCCTCGGGGAGGACGAGGATGCCGTCGGCGTCGTCGCCCAGGCCCAGCTCCCGCGCCGAGCAGATCATCCCCTCCGACCACTCTCCCCGCACCTGGCGCCGGCCGATGGTGAGCCCTCCGGGGAGCACGGCGCCCACGGTGGCCAGGGGGACGAGCTGGCCGGCGGCCACGTTCGGGGCGCCGCACACCACCTGGAGCGTGGCGCCGTCACCCGGGTCCACTTGGGTGAGGCGGACCCGGTCGGCCTTGGGATGCGGGCGGACGTCGAGCACGCGCGCCACCACGACCCCGTCGAGGTTCTCGCCGAGGCGCTCGATGCCCTCGACCACCATCCCGAGGTCGTCGAGGGTCTCCCCCAGCTCGACCGGGTCGAGGTCGAACGGCGCGAAGTCCCGCAGCCACGACAGGGGTGCACGCACGGGTCGGGCTGCTCCTCAGAACTGGGAGATGAAGCGGATGTCGTTGTCGAGCAGGATGCGCATGTCGGAGATCCCGTGGCGCATCTGGGCGCAGCGGTCGATCCCGAAGCCGAAGGCGAACCCGGACCACACCTCGGCGTCGACTCCCACCGCGGCGAACACGTTGGGGTGGACCATCCCGCAGCCCCCCAGCTCGATCCACCCGGTGCCCGAGCAGGTGCGGCACCCTGCGCCCTCGCAGATCGTGCACGTGATCTCGAACTCGGCCGACGGCTCGGTGAACGGGAAGTACGCCGGGCGCAGCCGGGAGTGGATGCTCGGGCCGAAGTAGGCGCCGGTGAACACCTCGATGGTGCCCGCCAGGTCTGCGAAGGTGATCCCCCGGTCGACGACCAGTCCCTCGATCTGGCTGAACGAGGGGGTGTGGCGGGCGTCGGGCGTGTCCTTGCGGTACACCTTCCCCGGCATGATCGAGTAGACGGGCGGCGCCTGCGCCAGCAGCACCCGGGTCTGGACCGGCGAGGTGTGCGTGCGCAGGAGCGTCGACTCGGGCTCGCCCCAGTCCACGTAGAGCGTGTCGTGGCCGCTGCGCGCCGGGTGGGCCGGCGGGATGTTGAGCGCCTGGAAGTTGTGCCAGTCGGTCTCGACCTCGGGTCCCTCGGCCACCGTGTACCCCATCCCCACGAACACGTCCTCGAGCTCGTCCCGGGTCTGGGTGACCAGGTTGAGGTGCCCGCGGGCCGGGCCGGGAAGCACCTCGGTGAGGTCGAGGCGCTCGGCCGCGAGGCGAGCGGCCCGCTCGGCCTGCTCGAGCTCGGCCCGTTGCCCGGCCGCCAGCTGCTCGAGGCGCCGGCGGGCCTCATTGATGAGGCGGCCCGCCTCCCGACGTTCCTCGGGCGAGAGCGCGCCCAGGCGGGCGTTGAGGGCGGCCAGCGCCGAGCGCTTCCCGAGAACCTCCGCCTCGGCGGCGCGCAGCTCGTCCAACGTGGCGGCGGCCCGCAGGCGCGCTGTCGCCTCCTGCTGCACGTCGTCGAGGCCGGCGGTGCCAGTCGTCACCCGTGCAGCTCCTCGAAGGCGTACAGCGGGAGCGTGAAGCGGAACGTGGAGCCCTTCCCGGGGACCGACGACGCCTCCAGCCGCCCGCCGTGGGCCTCGACCAGGCCCCGGCTGATCCACAGGCCGAGCCCGGTCCCGTTGGGTTTGAAGTTCTCGGCCCTCCTGAAGAACTTGGTGAACACCTTGGCCAGGTCGTGCTCGGGGAAGCCCTGGCCCTGGTCGCGCACGGCGAGCACCACGTCGTCGCCGGTGACCGTCCCCTCCACCGTCATCCCGACCGGCGAGGCGTACTTGCAGGCGTTCTCCACCAGGTTGGTGAGCACCTGGACCACCTTGTCCTCGTCGGCGTAGACGGGCGGGAAGGGGTCGGGGAACTCGAGGGTGCACTCGAGGTCCGGGTACTCCATCTTCACCTTCTCCACCACGCTGCGGCTCAGCTCGGGCAGGTCCACCATCTGGCGGCGGAGCACGAGGCGACCCGACTCGAGGCGGCTGATGTCGAGCAGCTCGGTGATGAGGCGCGTCACCCTGTCGGCGTCATGGTTGACCTGCTCGAGCATCATCCGCTTCTGGTCGTCACGCAGCCGCTCCCATCGGTTGAGCAGCAGGCTGGTGTAGCCCTTCACCGAGGTGAGGGGAGAGCGCAGCTCGTGGCTCACGGTGGAGACGATCTCGATGCCGGTGGCCGCCTGGTGGCGGCGGGTGCCGGCCGAGCGCAGGGAGAGCACCGCCCCGAGAAGGCCGCCGTCGTCGTCGCGCTGGTAGCGGCCGGCCACGTAGGCGTCGGCCGTGGTGCCGTCGGCCCGCTCGATGGTGACCTCCTGCTCCGGGAGGCGCAGCACCGAGCGCAGGCGGGTGGAACGGTGCCAGCCCCCGTCGAGCAGGGGCTGGCCGTCCTTGCTCTTGGGCTTCAGCAACTCGCACGGTTGCCCCACCAGCTCGTCCACTCGGTAGCCGGTGAGGGCGGCGGCGGCGACGTTGGCCTCGACGATGCGCCGGTCGGCGTCGAGGCACAACACGGCGTCGGGCAGCAGGTCGTACGACATCTCACCCCGCCCTGGCGACCCGGCGTTGGCGGGCCGCCTCGAAGCACAGCACGGCAGCCGCCATCCCGACGTTGAGCGACTCCGAACGGCCGCTCATCGGGATGGTCACCTCGTCGTCGAGCGCCATCGTCACCTCCGCCGGCAGCCCGTGCGCCTCGTTGCCGAGCACGAGGGCGGTAGGGCGGGTGAGGTCGACGGCCGTGTAGTCCCGGCCGCCGTGGGCGACGGCGCCGACGCGGCGAAGCCCCCACGTCCGCATCCGTTCCAGGACCTCAACCGCGTCGCCTCCGGTGACCACCCGCACGTGGAACAGCGAGCCCGCCGATGCTCGCACCGCCTTGGGGTTGTAGACGTCGACCGAGCCGTCGCAGCAGACTACCCCGTTCGCCCCCGCCGCCTCGGCGGAGCGCAGGACGGTGCCGGCGTTGCCGGGGTCGCGTACGTCCACGCACACGACCACCAGGCCGGCGTCGTGGAGCTCGTCGAGGCTCACGTCGACGAAAGGGACGACGGCCACCACCGGTTGCGGCGTCACCGTCCCCACCACCCGCTCGAGCACGCCGGGCGCGAGGTGGTGGACCCGTGCGCCGCCGGCCGCCGCCCGCTCCAACAGCTCCGCCGGCGCCCCGGGGGCGGCGAAGACGGCCTCGACGGGCACGTGCGCGGCCAGCGCCTCCGACACCAGCTTCACGCCCTCGGCGACGAAGGCCCGCTCGGCCTGGCGCGCCGTGGCGCGGCTGGCGAGCCGGCGCAGCCGCTGGACCTTCTGGTGCCGGTAGCCCAGGCCTGCGCTCAGGGTTGCCCCGAACCGCCGGCGCCCGGTGCCGGCGCCGCACTCCCGTCCGCCGCCACGGCGAGCTCCACCAGGCCGGCGAACGCCGCAGGGTCCTGCACGGCCAGGTCGGCCAGCACCTTGCGGTCGACGTCGACCTCGGCCCGGCGCAGCCCGGCGATGAAGCGGTTGTAGCTCACGCCGTGCTGGCGGGTGGCGGCGTTGATGCGCTGGATCCACAACTGGCGGAACTGGCCCTTGCGCGCCCGGCGGTCGCGGTAGGCGTACTGCAGCGAGTGCATGACCTGCTCGTTGGCCGCCCGGAAGGTCCGGCTCTTGTTGCCGTAGTAGCCCTCGGCCTGCTCGAGCACGGTGCGGCGACGCTTGCGTGCGTGGACCGCGCGCTTGACCCTGGCCATCGTTGGCTCCTTTCGTGCGGGGTGGGAGAGAAGGGTGCGGAAGCTGGCCCGTCAGAGACCGAGCAGACGCTTGACCTGCTTGCGGTCGCCGCCGGTGAGCTCCGTCTCCCGGGCCAGCCGCCTGGTGCGCACCGAGGACTTCTTCTCGAGCAGGTGGGAGCGGAACGCCTTACGGCGGAGGATCTTGCCGGTGCCCGTGACCTTGAAGCGCTTCGCGGCGCCCCGGTCGGTCTTCATCTTCGGCATCGTCTCAGCCTTCCTGGGTCTCTGTGGCGGCAGCGGCCGGAACCGGCGACGAGCCGTTGTCGGCGGCCTTCTTGTGGGCCTGGGACGCCTGCTGCGCCCGCTTGTCGGGTGCCAGGACCATGATCATGTTGCGCCCGTCGACCTTCGGCGCCGCCTCGACCTTGGCCATGGGGCCGACCTCCTCCGCCACCCGGTTCAGGATCTTCAGGCCCAGCTCCTGGTGGCTCATCTCACGGCCTCGGAACATGATGGTGATCTTCACCTTGTGGCCCTGGCCGAGGAACTTGGTGACCTGGCGGGTCTTGGTCTCGAAGTCACCGGGCCCGATCTTGGGCCGGTACTTCATCTCCTTGATGGCCACGTTGGTGGTCTTGCGGCGAGACTCCTTGGCCCGCTGCGCGGCATCGAACTTGAACTTGCCGTAGTCCATGATGCGGCAGACCGGCGGGTTGGCCATGGGGGCCACCTCGACGAGGTCCAGGTCTGCGTCGCGGGCGATGTGGAGCGCCTCGGGAAGGGGTTTGATGCCCAGCTGGGCCCCGTCGGCGTCGACCAAGCGGACCTCGCGGGCCCGGATGCGGTCGTTGATCCTGGTCTCGTTGGCGCCCGCTGCGGCGATGCGGCATTCCCCCTTGTGGTCGTGCCTGCTCGCGGCGACGGGCAGGCGTCGGGAGCAACGCCCGCCCGCGGCGGCCATTCGACCCGAGCCGCACGGCGGCGCCGGCGGTCGGGTGGGGGCCGTAGCACCTGGCCTGGCCCCGCTTCCCGGTTCGGTTTGTGGTTAGGGTACCAGCGATGAGCACGCTGTGGACACCCGGCGGCGAGCGTCCCGTGGGACGGCCGGAGCCGACTCCCCCGTCTCCTCCGCCTCCTCCGGCGCCGGGCGCCTCCGCTGCCGGGCCGGCCGGCGCCTCCCCTGCCGGCGGGGAGGAGGAGCTCGAGGCCCGCATGGCCGAGCTGCGTCAGCAACTCGCCGAGACACCGGCCGAGCTGGTGGTGGCCAATCACTGCTATGGGCTGTTCGAGCTGGCCGCGCTGCACCTGTCGCTGCAGCCCCCGCAGCTCCCCCAGGCCCAGCTGGCCATCGACGCCCTCGGCGCCATCCTCGAAGGCCTGGCCGGGCGGCTCGGGCAGGAGGAGCAGCAGCTACGGGAGGCGTTGGCGCAGCTGCGCCTGGCCTACGTGCAGATACGGGCCGGCGGTGGCGAGGGCGGGGCGGCGGGCTGAGCCGTAGCCGGCGTGGGCACTCTTCGCCGCGCCGCTCCCGCTCCCCGCTCGCCGTTGGTCGTTCTGTGAAGGCTCAGGCCCGCGTACCGGGCTTCAGCCTTCACGTAACCGGATGCGTCAGCGTTGCGCACGGCCTGGAGCTGTCGCTCGGTTGTGAGGGCCTCCAGCGTCCATCACTGCTGCACGTTCACCTCGCCATTGGCCCCGCCGGGAGCGCCACCACCGCCGCCACGACGACGCCCTTCATGTTGGAGCAACGTCCTTCGGCGCCCATCAGGTGACACTGCCCTCCGCCGGGCTCAGCACCTCCCAGCGCTCGTACCCGCCCCGGTCGGGCAGGCGACCGGCGTAGGCGCACCGGGCGACGGCGGGAATCCGGCGATCCCACAGGGCGCTCAGCAGCGCGGCCACCGCCCAAACGACGTCGTCGAGCGGGACGCCGGGTTTGCCCTCGATGTGCGCCGTGTAGTTGAAGTCCCGCGAGCCTCGCGCTTCCCTCGCAGTTTCCTTCGGCAACGGGCCCTCGAGCTCGATAGCCACGGCGTCGGTCAACACCGCGCGACCACATGCGGAACCCTTGAGTGCGTCCTCGATCAGAGCGACGAGAGCGCGCTCGAGCTCAGCGTCGATGTTCAGTCCGCAGGCGTGAGGAAGCACCCGGAACTGCTCGGGGCGCAGGATGACGTTGTCGTATACCCGCTCGCCTGTCGACGGGTCACGAAGGCCGACGTCGACGGCATACCCTTCGACAGGCGCCTCGTACGCCTCGACGACCACGCCGTGGGTCCCCTCAGGTATGCGGGGAACAAGGTAGCCATCGACATCACGCAGCAGTTGGACATAGTCGCCCTGCTTGGCCACACGTATCCCCTTCTGTTCAAGCCCGCCCGCCAGCAACCAGCGGCCTACCTCACTGGTCACGAGACGTCAGCCGGCTACCTGCGGAGCTAGATCAGAGAACCGGAGTCGGCGTCACGTCACGCCGCGCTCGCCGGGACGCAGCTTCTTCCAGCGCTCGTACCCGCCGCTGTCGGGCAGGCGGTCCGCATAGTCGGATCGGGCGACGGCAGGGATGCCGCGACACCACAGCGCTTGGAGCACGCCCGACACCACGGAGACCACGTCGTCGAGCGTGGCATCGCTCCGGCCCTCGACCTCGGCCTCCCATCGAAAGCTCCGCGAACCAGTTGTTGCCTCGTAGTCGGGGTCTCTCGGCCACGGGCCCGCGAGCTGCACGACTGCCGCATTCGTCCTGACCGTCCGACCCGGGGCAGAGGCATGTAGGGCATCTGCGATGAGGCCGACGAGCCCAGGCGCGTCGAGGTCGGTGTCGATCTCGACCGAGCAGTAATGAGATAACGACCGGAACTGCTCCGGGCGCAGCATGACGTTGTCGTACACACGCTCGCCGGTGACCGGGTCCCGAAGCGCGACGTCCACCGCGTAGCCCTCGACAGGAACGTCGTAGCTCTCGACGATCACCCCGTACGTTCCTGCAGGGACGCGGTCGAGCTCGTACCCGTCAACGTCGCAAACAAGGCGGACGGGAGTGCCTTCACTGATCATGGGCGCCTTCTTCGCTGGTCAACGGTGCACTTTCAGATAGTTCGTGATCAACTTTGGCGCATCGGTATGGCCGTCGTATTGCCACACAGTGACGAGTGTCCCTGTTTCCCCATTGGGACCGGTGACGGGGACATCGATCGAGATCCGAGCCCCATGCTCGGTCTTCTCGGGCGAGCCGGTAGGCGGGCCAACTGCTGACGCACCTGCTGGATCACGTGGTCTGCCCCGGACCGGCGGCCAGAGGCGGCGGAGACGTCGTATCCCAACTTCGCGAAGGCCTCGTGCTTCCCCTTGTGGTTGCCCTCCGGATCCATCGAGTACTCGGTGAACTTGCGGTCGTCGACGGTGGCGCGGGCGGCGTTGGGCATGGGGTCGAGCTCGCGCCAGTGCTCGAGG
>JALYMX010000268.1 GCA_030773495.1 Actinomycetota bacterium
CGCCGGGTCGACGGGACACCTTTCCCACGACGCCGCGACCGAGGGCAGGAGCTCCGGCGGTCGCTCGACAGCCCCGGACGGCATCATGCGCTCGTGGAGGGTGGCGACCAGAGTGCCCAACGCCGACTTGAAGACGCGGAGACGCTTCTTGGTACCAGGCTCCCCCGAGGAGCTGCGTCGTGTGTTCCTCGAGGCGGACGGACGGTATCGGAGCGATGGGGACTGGTGGGTCATCTGACCGCTGGAGCGTCTTGTGAGAGAGAACACCGGGGCGTGGGCGAAGGGCTGCCTCGCGAAGCAGCTCGTCGCCTTCGGCGACGATGGAACCGGGAACCCGTTCTGCATGGCGCTCGACGGCGATGGCCAGGTCGCGCGGTGGAGTTGGATTGACGGCGAGGTACAGCGTTCGGAAGGAATGTTCCGGGACTTCATGGCCGAGTGGGTCGCTGACAAGTGGTAGGGCTGCTCCCGGTCGATGCCCACGCTGCGTGTGTCCGGCGCCCTCGACGGTGTCCCTCTAGCCGCGCCCCCGAATATCACCTTGCCCCCGCCCCCATACGCCAGCTGCCCTTGGCCGTGGACGCCGAGGTGTACGTGCGGGCGTTGCTCGGCGGCTCCCGGACGTGACGCCGGAGGCGATCCTCGATTGGCAGCGCAGCTGAGCGGCTGAGCGGCTGAGACTCTCCTGCGTTGCTGGTCCACGCTGGCTACTGGTGGTCCCTTCACTCCTGTCGTTGCTGGAGGTGGCCGCTGTCCACCTGCCACTGCGTGAGCTCGGGCCGGTAGCGGCAGTAGGTGCCGGTGACGATGTTGCGGTGGAGGTGGGCGGCTAGCTCCGGTAGAACCGGCTCGAGCTTGCGGATGGCGTCTCGCACACGGCCGGCAACCGCCTTGCGGGCACGTTCAGCCGGGTGGTTGGCGAAGGTGCGGGCCCGACCACCGGTGGCGGTGATCCGCCTCAGCTCGTCGAGAAGGGCTTGGCGTTCAGCGTCGGCGCGCGCACGGCGCTCCTGGTCGTGGTCGCGCTCGGCGTCCTCGATGTCGCTCTCTAGGTCGGCGAGGCGGAGCCGGTAGGCGGCCAGGGCACGCCGATCGGCCACGTCGCCAGCCGGTCCCGATCGGTCGGAGGCGTCGACGAGGTCGAGCACGTGGACCTCGGTGCCCGGTGAGGCCAGGAGACGGGCGATGTCGGCCAGGCCCTTGCTGTGGGCCACGAACGCCTCCCGGCCGCCGAAGGCGATCTGCCAGGTCGGACCCCGCCGACGCATCACCGCCAAAGCGGGGCTGGGCGGGGGACTGGCGAGCGGTGGTTGCGCGGTGACCTCGGCCAGCCAACCCGAGGCGCCCAGGCGATCGTAGGTGGCAGCGGCTTGTGCCAACAGGGCGCGCGAGGTCTCGGCCTGGCCCAGGCCGGCGGCCAGCAGGCCGGCGGTGTGGGCATGGCTGCCGGCGAAGGCGACGACCGCGCCGTTGACGCCACATGTGCCCGCCAGCGGCGTCAGGTCCTCTAGCAGCTGGCTGGCGAGTTGTCGGTCGTCGACGGCGATGGCGGCGTGGGCGAGCTCCCGCATGAAAACCGACCACAGGTAGGAGCGGTCGGCCCGCCAGGTGCCGAGGTCGACCACGGTGGCCACGTGGTGTCGGGCGGCGTCGAGATCGCCGGTCCGGGCGAGGAAGCCGGCGGCGACGGCATGGGCGTGGACCGGGGCGCCGGTCCAGTGCTCGACCGCGTCCGCCGCGAAGGCCCGTAGCTCCTCGGGCCGGTCACGGGCTCGCACCAGCTCGAGCCGCTGCGACATGCGGACGTTGCCCGTGTCGGGCTCCCGGATCCGAGCACCCAGGCCGGCGGCCTCCTCGATGAGCGCCTCGGCCTCGTCCAGCCGGCCTCGGAGGAGCGCCAGGCACGCTCGCCGGCTGGTGGCCGTGTAGCGGTGCCGGAGCTGGCCGCCGGCGCCCAGGATGGCGATGGACGTCTCCAGGGGCGCCTCGTAGGCCGGTGATCCCTGTTCCAACAGGGCGTTGGCGACCAGCAGCAGACCCTCGGCGTGCCGCTCCTCGTCGCCCTCGGTCAGCGCGACGGAGATGAGCTCGTGGGCGATCGCTGCCCGCTCGGCGCCCGTGCCCGGTGTCCAGAGGACGTCGTGGCGGGCGAGCAGGCAGACCAGCAGCGTGGCGTTGTCGCCGGCGCGGCGCCCGAGCTCCAGCGCGTGCTCGCTGAGGGGGCCGGCGCGAGGACGGTCCTCGGGCACCGAGTGCTGCAACTCACGAGCCAGGGTGGCGGCCAGGCGGGCCTCCCACACGTCGTCGACGCCACTGATGAGGGCGAGCGCACGGTCGAGACTGCGCACCACGTCGTCCCGGCGGGCCGCGAACCGGGCCCCGAGCCGCGCGGTGGCCAGAGCGACGGCGGCGATGCGTTCCGGGTCACCGGCCCGGTCGGCGACGTCGGACGCCTGGCGGAGCAGACCGCGGGCGTCGACATTGTCGCCGGCCCGGGCGAGGGCGTCGGCCTCGACGACGAGCAGGT
>JALYMX010000269.1 GCA_030773495.1 Actinomycetota bacterium
GCCGGCGCCGCGGCTTCGCTGTCCGGCGCCGACATGGAAGCTCCGGGATGCAACGGAGAGCCGCGGCTCGGTCCGCTCGCCCCGCCCAGCCGGTCGAGAGGCGCACCGCCCCCGGTGTCCTGCCCGACGTCGCCGTGCTCGGCGCCGGCGTCCAGATCGTTCGAGAGCCCGGCCCGTTCGCTCGTTGCGCCCGCCGGGAACTGCGGCGTGCCTGCACCGCCTGGATCGTCACGGTCGTGTTGTCCCATGCCGCGAGCCTTCCCATCCGCCAGGGCGGGCAACCGCCACGATCGGTTGGACAGGGCGGGACGTCGCCGGCGCGTCGATGCTCCGGCACACCGACGTCGTTTCGATGTCCGCAGGCTCCCGCCCTTGCAGAGGCCCCGCGGATCCCAGATGATCTCCCGCAGCGATGGGGTGACCGACCGGACTGGAACCGGCTTCCTCCGGGGCCACAACCCGGCGTCTCGACCAGTTCAACTCCGTCACAGTCGACGTCGCCTGCGGGTGGGGCGGACCTGACGTGCTGTCGTGGCACCACGGCCACACAACGGCCCCGCCCGGCCCGATCCGGGCGGGGCCATCCTCGCAGCGCTGCGTCAGGTGCCCTTGTAGTTGAGAACCTGGCGCAGCGTGTGGCGGACCTCGACCAGGTCGGCCTGGTCGGCCATGACCTGGTCGATGTCCTTGTAGGCGGCGGGGATCTCGTCCACCAGCGCCTGGGCCCGCGTGGCGAGCCACACCTTGCCGGCCATCTGGGCGGCGAGGTCGGCGGTGGTGAACAGCTTCTTGGCCTTCGTGCGGCTGTGACGACGGCCGGCGCCGTGCGAGCACGAGTTCCAGCTGGCCTCGTTGCCCTTGCCGGCCACGATGTAGCTGCGCGTGCCCATCGAGCCGGGGATGACCCCGAGGTCCCCGGCGTCGGCCTTGATGGCTCCTTTGCGGGTGATCCACACCTCGTTGCCGTGGTGGACCTCACGCTGCGTGAAGTTGTGATGGCAGTTGATGCGCTGCGTCTCGCGCCCGAAGCCCAAGAAGGCGAACACCTCCCGCATGGCGTTGTCCATCATCTGGTCGCGGTTGGCCCGGGCGTAATCCTGGGCCCACAGCATGTCGGTGATGTACGCCTGGAACTCGGGCGTGCCCTCGACGAACCACGCCAGGTCGGGATCCTCGAGGCGCAGCTCGAGGTCCTTGGCCAAGCGGCGGGCCTTGGCGATGTGCATCTGGGCGAGCTGGTTGCCGATCCCCCGGCTGCCCGAGTGCAGCACCACCCACACCCGGGCCCGCTCGTCCACGCACAGCTCGAAGAAGTGGTTGCCCGAGCCGAGCGTGCCGAACTGCTTGGCCGCCTTGGTGGCCTTGTCGGCCGCCAGCTCGGTGGCCGGCTTGTGGGCGGCCAGCCAGCGCTCCGCCGTGCGGGCCACGCCGTGGTGGCCCTGGCCGACGCCGGCCGGGATGGCCCGCTCGATGCGCCCGAGCAGCGGCTCGAGGGTGTCGGGGAGCTGGTCCTCGGTCACGTCGAGCTCGGCGGCGACCATGCCGCAGCCGATGTCGACGCCGACCGCCGACGGGATCACCGCTGCCTTTGTTGGGATCACCGAGCCGACGGTGGCGCCAATGCCGACGTGGGCATCGGGCATGAGGGCGACATGGCCCTCGACGATCGGCAGGCGAGCGGCCTTCTCGGCCTGGCGGATCGTCTGGTCGTCGATCTCGCTGGCCCAGGAGACGAGCTTGGCGTTGATGTTGGTGGGCATGCCACCCCCTCCTTCTGTCTCGTTGGATTGTTGTCGGTGTGGCCGAGGGGACTCGGACCCTCGTCGCCGGCCTGGCGTGCCGGCAATGCTCGCGGTTGGACGACGATCTACATGGTCTTTGATCGGCGGAAAGCTGTGGGACGGGCGACACCACATGGACGCCCGGGAGGGCTCTCGCCTTCGTGCGCGGTCTGCAGCCGCGTGCCTCGATCCTCGACCACCGGGAGATGCGCTGCCAGAGGAGGAACTCGAACCTCGACGGTCGGAGCAACAGTCGTCGTCCTGCCGTTGGGCGAGCTGGCATCGAGTACCCCGACGGGGAGTCGAACCCCGGCGTCCGGGTTGAGGGTCCGGCGTCTGTGGCGTCGTCACCGTTGGACCATGCTGCGTGGCAGACGCGGTGGGACTCATACCCAAAGGGCTCGCGCCTGCTCCAAGCCTCGCCGGCACGACTCGAACGTGCGACCCCGCCTTCGGGGGGCGGTGCTCTCGTCCACTGAGCTACGGCGAGATCGAGCGTCGACGGCAGGGGTCGAACCTGCACTCTCCGGCTTCGTAGACCGGCGCCTTCTCCATTCGGCCACGTCGACACTGGCGCCACCGACGGGACTTGCACCCGCGACCTCCGGCTTGACGGGCCGGCGCTACGGCTGGCTGAGCTACGGCGGCTTTGTGCGGGCCCCGGGCCTCGAACCAGTCTCGTCCGGGGTAAAGAGCCCCGTGCCCTACCAGTCAGGCGGGACGCGCATAGTGGGCCGGGGGGGAATCGAACCCCTCTGTGTCGGATGACGGCTGGTCTACAGCCACCTGGCGCCCCATGGCGCGGCCGACCCGTCCGGGACCGGTGTGGCGCCCCGGTCCCTCGCGATGCCTCTGCAGTTGTCAAGGTGCTGGTGTCCCGGCTGGTCGCCGGGCTCGTCATGCAGGGTCGGAAGGAGTCGAACCCCGGCCGGCGCCTGTTGAAGACCGCAGCGCCACGGTGGCTCGAGCCCAAACGGGGGACGCACATGACGTCGTGCGCGTGGCCCTGGGACGGCCAGAAGGCTGCGCCTTTCAGCGCACGACGGGGCTGCCGGCGTTCGCAGCGCCCGGTCGTCCCGGCTCCGCCTCATGATCGAGGGATCGGCCGGGCTGACACGCGTACTCGTCGAAGCCCGACAGGGGGACTTGGTCCCGGAGCGTTCGTTCGGCCTTGAGCATCCGAGCCATAGGAAGAGCAATGGTGAAGGAAGCAGTCTCTGCTGTCAACGCATTTGCGGGGCGTCTCTACCGCGGGCGCGTGAGGCCATCTCCTCGTCGAGGCCGGAGCGATCGGCGTTCCGGGCCCAACCGAGATGAGCATGGAATGCCCGAGCTGTGCTCCCCAAGGCCGCCTCTCAGCGGCACAGTCGACGGCTACCTCGGGATGGCGTCGCGGAAGACGCAATGTCTCCGAACGGTCCGGCTCTCGCCCGCGCGCCTGTCGACCTGAAGATCCCGTCGCACCGACTTGATGCTGAGTCAAGCGGTGCTCACGGACCCACACCTTGGGAAGGCAGCGTCGGCCTCCTTGACCGGTAGGAAGTCGACGACGGTCTCGAAGTAGTCGGACCCATGCGCCGGGTGCGCCTTCTTACTTCGCCTGCTGCTCGACGTACCAGGCGCGCAAGTCTTGCCCACCGAGGGCGTGAGGTGGTCAGCGGAGTGCGCGGTCGCGGGCGGCGGGCCGCCGTCCTGCAACGTGAGGAGGAGTCAGCCGTGCCGATCCGAGCGCGCCCGATGGAGACGACGGCACCCACTACGACGGGAACCACTAGGCCGAGGCGCTCCTCACGTGCCGCACCTACTGCCGGATCGCGGCGCCGTCGGCGCCTCGCAGATGCGAGAACAGAATTTCGCTCCGTAACGCTGACGGGCCTCCCACGCGTCGGGACGCCTAACCTGCGTCGCGCCACGAAGCGCGTTGGGACGTGCAGCGGCGGGATCTCCGGCACATCACGACGGCGCTGATGTGCCGGAGCCATCGCTCGTTCAGAACGGCCATGCGGCGTGGCGGCCGTCCTCGAGCACCTTCATCGCCGTGAACGTGGCGTCGGTGAAGCCGCCAAGGGTATAGCGGCCCCGTTCGCCGGCCGGCAGCGCCGAGGGACGGTAGCCGGCCAGGTTGAAGGTGTAGACGAGCGGCACGTGGTCGAGCCGGACGTGGCCCGAGTCGTGCTGCTGGTCATCGGTGAAGATGACCGCCCGGCGGTGGCGCTTCACGTCGTACCACCGGGCGATGGCGGTGTGGCCGAAGGTGGCATGGCCCACCGAGCCGACGGCGCGCACCACCTTGTCCACGCCGGCGAGCACCGAGGCGCCGGCCAGCCCCTTCATGACCTTGTTGGTCTGGCCGTAGATGACCACGTCAACCTCGGACGCCCGCTTCGCCGTGGCCATGGCCATGACTGCGGCAACCTCCACCCGCTGCAGCTTCGAGCGGTTCGACACCGGCGACTGCATCGAGCCCGACGTGTCGATCACCACGAGGGTGCCGTCCAGCGGCGGGATGTTGGTGACCGTGTGGTCGAGGGTGCGGCCGAGCGCCCGCTTCCAGTTGTCCGACGGCGCGTGCTTGTACGCGGCCCACACCTGGTGGGGGAACAGCCGGGCCTTGGCCACCTCACCGGGGTTGGTGATCTTGGCGATGACCGCCTCGATGGCCGCCTCGGAGATGCCGGCGTCGTCGAAGTTGCGGAGGTTCCGCACGAGCGCCATCACGCCCATCGACGGGATGACCGCCTCCCACGCCTCGGCGTCCATGCCGCCCGGCAGCCAGCCCGACAGCCGCTCCCACGAGAACCCCGCCTCGGCGAGCGCAGCCGGGCCACGTTCGCGCAGCACCGTCCGCCGCTCGTCCAGCGGCACCGCCTCGAGCGCGGCGGCGGCAGCGAGCACCGGCAGCGTCTGAGGGTCGGCGACGGCGTCGTCGTGGTGACGTCGATCGAGCAGGTAGCGGAACAGCGCCGACTGGCGCTCGTCACGCGGCGACGGGTGGGTGAGCTCGATTACGTCGGCCATGCGGGTCTGGCGCGACACACCGTCGTAGCGCAGCGCGGCCCGCTCCGTGTAGAGGCGACGCGCCGCGTCGGCGATCCCGCGCTTGACCGACATCGGTAGGTTGCGGCCGTGGGCGTTGAGCCAGTAGGCGAGCAGCTCGGCCGGCTCGTCGGCCCGCTGCAGGGCCCGGGCGACCACCGACCGGCCCCGCTGGCCGCCGGCGGTGACGTACTCGGCGGCCATCACCACCGCCGCCGACCGCATCAGCATGGTCTCGCGTACGTAGTGGGCGAGGCCCACCTGGCCGGCGTCCGGGTCGGCGCCGGCGATGAACGCCGGGTTCGACGCCGTCACCGCGTGCACAAAGTCGCGGTACCGGGCGTCGCGTACCTCGGCGCGCTCGTAGAAGGTGTCCTCACCCACCATGTTGGTGGCGGCGAGGAGGAACAGCTCCGACTCGACGTCGCGCACGCGCGCGACGCCACCCTCGTAGGTCAGGGTGGCGTGGTCGGTCGTGTGGATCGCGGCGGTCGGGTTGGCGCGCAGCGGTCGCCGCTTGGTGCCCGAGAACTTCGCCATGACGCCCTCCTCTCTTTCGTTGTCGTTTCGTTGTTGGTGCGGTCGGGCCGGTCAGGGAACCGAGTGAACGAGCGGTGCCGAGTCGAACGGCGGCGACGGTGTAACCCGCAAGGCCTCACCAGAAGGAAGCCCGTCCTTCGCCGCTGACCGGCAAGGGGGTCCGGCCCGTGGACCGGAGCGGACGAGGCGGTGTCTTCGTTCAAAAGAAGGAGCCCCGTCCCGCGCAGCGGGCCGGTGCGAGCCGGTCGGCCTGGGAACCAGGCGGCAGAGGACACACAGTCATGCGCTCTCGGCCAAGCTGAGCGACGCCCGGCTCTCGCCGGGGGCGGGATTCGAACCCGCGGACCTCGCGGTCACATGCCCCGAAGGAACCCCTACCTGCGCCGCAGGCCGACGCAATCGCGTTGTTGGTCGGCCTGTGAACCAGGCGGCGGAGGACACAGTGCTCTAACCAGGCTGAGCTACGCCCCGAGTGTCGGGGCGGCGGGATTCGAACCCGCGACCTCTCGATTGAAGGATCGAAGGAACCCCCGTCTGCGCAGCAGGCCGACTCGGATGTCAAGGAGCGCGACAACGACAGAGGCATCGATGGCTGCGAGGCCACGGTTCGAACGCGGACCTCCTGGTTCAGAGCCAGGCGTGGTACCAGTTCCACCACCTCGCATCGGTCTGGACGGGAGGGCTCGAACCTCCAACCCCCGGCTCCCGAAGCCGGTGCGCTCCCGTTGCGCCACGTGCAGGTGGTACTCACGGCGGGAGTCGAACCCGCACTGGCGAGGCTCTCGACCTCGTGCCTCTGCCGGCTGGGCTACGTGAGCAGGCGTACTGACGGTCGGATTCGAACCGACACTGGCGGCGGTCTGGGCGCCGTGCCTCTCCCAGTTGGGCTACGTCAGCGGGGTGGACCGTGCGGGACTCGAACCCGCAACCTTCTCCTTGCAAGGGAGCTGCGCTACCTGGTTGCGCCACCGGCCCAGAATCGTCGCGGGAGCGGGAATCGAACCCGCCACGCGAGGCGTATGAGGCTCCGCTGATCCCAGATCTCCCGCAGTGATGGGGTGACCGGCCGGACTCGAACCGGCTTCCTCCGGGGCCACATCCCGGCGTGTCGTCCACTTCAACTTCGGCCACAGTCGACGAGCGAGGAGTCGAACCTCGGGCATCCTCCGTGTGAGGGAGGCGGTCTGCCGCTGACCTACTCGTCGTTGGGGGTAGGGCGTCGTGGAGTCGAACCACGTCGTCCCGCGACGCCGGCAGGGACCGCCTTCTCGATGCAGCCGAGCAGAGCCTCGACCGCGTCGGGCAGCTGGTCCTCGGTGACGTCGAGCTCGGCGGTGATCATGCCGCAGCCGATATCGACGTCGACGGCCGACGGATCACGGCGCCCTTCGTGGGGATCACCGAGCCGACCGTGGCGCCGGTGCCCACGTGGGCGTCGGACATGAGGGGGACGTGGCCCGCCACGATCGACAGCCGGGCCGGCTCTCGGCCTGACGGATCGTCTCGTCGTCGATCTCGCTCGCCAGGAGACCAGCCGATCGTTGATCTTGGCGGGCATGTCGGCACCTCCTTCGTTCTCGTCCGGTGGTGTGGCCGGCGGGAGTCGAACCCGCATCGCGAGCGTGGCGTGCTCGTATCCTCGCCGTTGGACGACGACCACCTGGGTGCGATCCGTGAACCGGGTGGGACGAGGACGCGTGCGCCGGCTCTTGCCCCTCGGGCTTGCAGCGGAGTCTCCCGTCCCGCGGGGTGCTGCTGGTGAGGAAGGATCCCCGTTCTCATCGCATCGGATCGACATGGACGCCCGGGAGGGACTCTCACCCCCGTGTCGCGGTCTGCAGCCGCGCGCCTTGATCCTCGGCCACCGGGCGATGCGCTGCCAGGGAGGGGCTCGAACCCCCGCCTTCCGGGTAACGGCCGGACGTCTTACCGCTCGACTACCTGGCATCTGCGTACCGCGACGGGGAGTCGAACCCCGGCTCCGGGTTGAGGGCCCGGCGTCGTCACCGTTGGACCATCGCGGCATGTGTTGCGGAAGCGGGGCGACTCGAACGCCCAAGGGCCACCCGGGCCCCTACCTGTTTTCGAGACAGGCTCCTCATCCAGCCGGGTCGCTTCCACGCTGGGGCCCTCGGTCGGAGTCGCACCCACGACCTCGTCCGTACCGGGGACGTGCTCTGACTCGCTGAGCTACAAGGGCATGGCCTCGCCGGCACGACTCGAACGTGCGACCCCCGCCTTCGGGGGGCGGTGCTCTCGTCCGCTGAGCTACGGCGAGATGAAGCGTCGACGGCAGGGGTCGAACCTGCACTCTCCGGTTTCGTAGACCGGCGCCTTCTCCATTCGGCCACGTCGACGTGGCGCCACCGACGGGACTTGCACCCGCGACCTCCGGCTTGACGGGCCGGCGCTACCCCTGGCTGAGCTACGGCGGCATGGTGCGCGCCCTGGGCCTCGAACCCAGTCTCGTCCGGGGTAAGAGCCCGGTGCCCTACCAGTCAGGCGTGACGCGCATGGTGGGCCGGGAGGGAATCGAACCCCCTGTGTCGGATGACGGCTGGTCTACAGCCAGCTACGCCCCATGGCGCGACCGACCCGTGCGGGACCGGCGTGGGACCGGTCCCTCGATGATGCCTCTGCAGTTGTCAAGGAGCTGGTGTCCCGGCTGGTTGCCGGGCGCATCGAAGCAGGCTCGGAAGGAGTCGAACCCCCGGCCGGCGGTGTTGGAGACCGCGGCGCCACCGTGGCTCGAGCCCAGGAAGGGGGAACGCGCATGACGTTGTGCGCGTGCTGCAGGGGAAGCGCTGGCGAGCTCGGCGAGAAGTGCTTCGCCTTACCAGCGCACGACGGGCCTGCCGGTGTCGGCAACATCCCGTCGACCCGGCTTCGCCTCATGATCGAGGGATCGGCCGGCCTGGCACGGATACGCGCCGAAGCTCCACAGGGCTTGGTCCTGGAGCATTGGTTCGGCGGTGAGGATCGGTGCCATAGGAGAACCTGATGTTGGACTGCCGCGGTGACAGTGTCAACGAATTTTTGAACCTGCGTGTCCGACGGCGGAGACGAGGGCGCCGGTCTCGAACGGTGATACGGCCGTCGTCATGGCGGCATGCCGGGTCCCGGTGCGGAGGACAAGGGGCGAGACCCGACGGCACGCTCCGCATAGCGACGCGTCCTGTGTGCAGGCACGCAGTTGGACTACGGGCGTCGGTGGTCCCGTCCCGTCCGGGCGACACCCGCGCCCCAGCATTACCCCACGCCTCGCCAGAAAGCAGTTCGTCGGCATCGGGCCCCTCTGTCACCATGGACGGCTACATGCGAAGCTCCACCTCGATCACCCCGGCGCAGTTGCCCGACGTGCTCCTGCACGTCGCCGTCACGCGACCGGTGTTCATCTGGGGCCAGCCCGGCATCGGGAAAAGCTCGTTGGTCGCCGCCTTCGCGGCCTCGCTCGGTCTCGAGTGCGTGAGCCTTCTCGGCACCCAGCTGGCGCCCGAGGACCTGATCGGCGTCCCACAGATCTTCGACGCGCCCACCGGCCCTCGCAGCCGATTCTGCCCGCCCGCCATCGTGGCCCGAGACGATCCCTACTGCCTGTTCCTCGACGAGCTGAACGGCGCCACCCACGAGGTCCAGAAGGCGTTCTACAGCCTGATCCTCGAGCGCAGGCTGGGCGACTTCCACCTCCACCCGGAGGCTGTGGTGATCGGCGCTGGGAACCGTAGCCAGGACTCGGCCATCGTGCGCCCGATGAGCTCGGCCCTCGTCAACCGCCTGGTGCACGTCCACCTGTCGGCAAGTCCCCGCGACTGGTTGGCGTGGGCACGCGCCGCGGGCGTCCATCCGTGGGTGCTCGAGTACGTGGCCCTGCGCCCCGACCATCTCACGGCCGCTCCGCCCAAGCACGAGGAGCCGTTCTCCACGCCGCGGTCGTGGCACATGCTCTCCGACGCACTCCACTCCTACGGCGACGGCATCGCCGACGACGACGTGTACGTCCTCGCTGCGGGCTGCTTGAGCCCACCCCACGCCGGCCAGTTCCGCGCCTTTGTCAAGCAGCTTCGCCACGCATGGGACCTGGACGGCATTCTCAAGGGAACGCGCCGGTGGCCGGCCGACCCGGCCGACCGGGACGTTCTGTTCTTCCTGGCTCAGAGTCTGCGGGCCCGCCTGGCCAAGGAGCTGCCGGCCGACAAGCGGGGGGCGTCACAGGTGGCGATCCAGCTTGCCCACCGTGCCAAGGCCCTGCTGGTCGACCTGGCCGACATCAGCCTCGAGATCGCCCAGGTGGTCGTCGCCGCCGACGGCGACGACGCTGACGGCTCCGATGGCGCCGGCCTGCCCACGTGGTTCCTCACTGAGGTGGTGCGCGACCTGCCCCGCTTGGTCGCCGGCCGGACGGCGAGCTGAGACGTGGCCCGCCGCCCGGCGAAGCAGGCGAATGACCGGGCGGCGGCGGCACGCCGGGCCGGTGTGGCGGCGGTGGCGTCGCACCCCCTCTTCGTCCCGCTCCTCGCCGGTGCATCCCTAGTGGACACCAAGGACCGCAGCGCGTGTCCGGACGACGGATGGGCCACGGTGACCACCAACGGCACCGTGCACCTGCACCCGACCCGGGTTGGTTCGGCTGCTGAATGGTCGTGGGTCGTGGCTCATGCGTTGCTCCACCTGGCCTTCGGCCACGTCGACCCCGGTCCGCGGTCCGGCCGGATCGACCGGCCCTACAACGTGGCGTCTTGCCTTGCGGTGAACCGCTTCCTCGGCACGCTCAAGGTCGGGCGCGCGCCGGAGTCAATCGAGGCTCACCCGATCCTGCCGACGTGGATCGGCGGGCGCCTTCTCAGCGCCGGCGAGGAACACCTTCTGGCCGCTGAGCTTCGGAACCGCGAGGTGCCTGCGACGCTGACGCGGATCGGCACGGCGCCGACCGGGGACCTCGCGCCGGGCCCGCCGCGAGCGACGCATGGTGACTGGGACCACCGCTTCGCCGAGGGCCTGGAGGCGGCGGTGACGGCCGCCGTCGCCGTCGCTGCCGGCGAGATGGAAAGCCTCATCGGACAGCGCCCTCGGCGGCGGACGCCGTGGAGTTCCGCGCTCAGCTGGTTCGTGTCGAGTTTCCCGCTCCTCGGGGCCCTGGCCTCCGGTATGCGCCTCGTCGAGGACGCTGACGTGTGCCGTCGCCTGGATATCGGTGTCGCGGCTGTAGCGCCGCTTGCCGGCGAGCTGTATCTGAACCCGGCCGTCGTCCTCAGCGCCGGCGAGCGCCGGTTCGTCGTCGGCCATGAGCTGCTCCACGCCGGCCTCCGGCACGACACCAGGTCGGGCGGGCGCGACCCATGGTTGTGGAACGTGGCCTGTGACTTCGTGATCAACGCCTGGCTTGTGGAGATGGGCGTCGGCGAGCTTCCCGACGGAGCGCTGTACGACGCAGAGCTCGAGGGGCGGTCTGCCGAGGAGGTCTACGACCGGATCGCCACCGACCTGCGCCGGGCCCGGAAGCTGCGAACCTTCCGTGGAGTGTGCTCGCCGGATATGCTGCCTGGCCGGCTTCCGGGGACGGCCGAGGCAAGCGCTGCCGTCGACCTGGACGAGTTCTGCCGTCGGGCCCTCGTGCACGGACTTGACCTCCACCGCCGGGCGGGGCGGGGGCTCGTTCCCGCTGGCCTGGTCGAGGCCATTGACGCTCTCGACCATCCACCGATCGCCTGGGACGTTGCCCTCGCCCGCTGGTTCGACGACCATTTCCCGGCGCTGGAGCGGCGCCGCACCTACGTGCGGCTGAGTCGGCGGCAGTCGGCGACGCCTGACATCCCGCGCCCAGCGCTCCACCTCCCGGCGGAACTGGTGTCTCGCCGCACGTTCGGGGTTGTGCTCGACACCTCGGGCTCGATGGATCGACTCCTGTTGGCCAAGGCGCTCGGCGCCATCGCAAGCTACGCGGCGACCAGGGACGTGCCGGCCGCCCGAGTGGTGTTCTGCGACGCTGCCGCCTACGACGCCGGTTACCTGTCGCCCGAAGAGATCGCCGGGCGGGTCCGTGTCCGAGGACGGGGCGGAACGATCCTGCAGCCGGGCATCGACCTGCTGGAGGGGTCCCGTGACTTCCCCGACGACGGGCCGATCCTTCTGATCACCGATGGTGGGTGTGACGCCGCGCGGGTCCGTAGGGACCACGCGTGGCTCATCCCGCACGGCGCTCGCTTGCCGGTGATCCCTCGGGGGCCGGTCTTCCGGGTGAGCTGACCTCGAGTCCGATGCCTCCGCTCCTCGTGCTTCGCCGCGGGCAGCGGCATAGCGGTCTCAGACGCGCGGCTCCATCACAGGCGTCCGCGGTCAACACTGTCCTGACCCTCGCCGCTACCGTTGGCAACACTTCCCGTATCGCTGAACTCAGATCAGATCAGATCAGAAGGGAAGAGGTCGTCCGTCGCGCCAGAAGCCGCCGGTCGCTCGCCCTCGCCTGGCTCCTGCACCAGCACCCCTCGGTCGTGCCCATCCCCGGCAGCCGCACCCCCGCCCAAATCGACGAGAACCTCGCCGCCTCACGCCTTCGCCTGGACGCCGATCTCCTCGCCCGGGATGAGCACAACGGCTTCGCTTGTAACGAATGGCGGATCCTCGGTGGACGGGGCAATGCCGTGCTGGAGGGAGTCGATGTGGTTCTTCGGAACCCTCGAACCTGCGTAGGCAACAGAGCCGGCGGTAGGGGTCACTCTGCTCAAGGAGGGGAGACAGGCGTCCTACTGGGCCTCACCCTTGTTGACCGCCGCGCTGGATGAGCATGACGGCGACACGCAGCATGAAGACGGGTGGAAGCCCGCGTGCCACCGTCGGTGCTCGAGCTGGGCCAGTGGCGTCACCGGCTGGCAGTTGCGCAGGTTGGGCGCCAGCGCCTCGAACCCGCCGGCCCGGTAAGTGCGGATCCAGCGGTCCAAGGTGTTGCGCGCCACGCGCACCCGCCGC
>JALYMX010000270.1 GCA_030773495.1 Actinomycetota bacterium
CCCCCGCACCGCCGCCCGCACCGGCGCCCCCCACCACGACGTCGCCGTCGCCGGGGACGCAACCCGTGGCCGCCCCGGTCGTTGCGGTGCCCGCCCGCCCGGATGGCTATTGGCTGGTCGGCGAGGACGGCGGGGTGTTCTCGTTCGGCCAGGCCGCCTTCCACGGCTCCACCGGCAATCTGAAGCTGAACCGCCCCATCGTGGGCATGACCGGGCGGGCCGGGGGCGGCTACTGGTTCGTGGCCGGCGACGGTGGCATCTTCGCCTTCGGCGCCCCGTTCTTCGGGTCCACGGGCGCGCTGCGCCTCAATCGCCCCATCGTCGGTATGGCGGCCACGCCGTCGGGCAACGGCTACTGGCTGGTGGCGTCCGACGGTGGCATCTTCGCCTTCGGCGACGCCCGCTTCTTCGGCTCCACGGGCGCGCTGCACCTCAACCGTCCGATCGTGGGAATGGTGCCGACGCCGTCGGGCAACGGCTACTGGCTGGTGGCGTCCGACGGTGGCATCTTTGCCTTTGGCGACGCCGCCTTCTTCGGGTCCACCGGGGCGTTGAGCCTGAACCGCCCGATCGTGGGCATGGCCCCCACCCGCTCGGGCCGCGGCTACTGGTTCGTCGCCTCGGACGGCGGCGTCTTCGCCTTCGGCGACGCCCGGTTCCACGGCGCCGGCGCCAGGACGGCGGCCCCCGTGGTCGGGATGACGGCCAGCGCCGGGGGCAACGGCTACCGGCTGGTGGCGGCCGACGGGTCGGTCGCCTCGTTCGGCGACGCCGCCCCCCACGGCGCGCTCGCCGGCACCAGCCTGCGCGCCCCGATCGTCGGCATGGCCACCCCCTGACCTTCCCCACGGCGCCGCCCGCCGCCCGCTGAGATCGCGATCGCACGCCCCGGCGGCGGATCCTGATCTCGGCGGATCCTGATCTCGAAGCACCGGGCGCCGGCCCGAGCGATTGCGCAGGTTCGGCACGGGGTAGATCCCGGAGAGCCGGGGGGCCCGCACACCACAGGGGGTTCCGACGATGAGCAACCCGAACGAGAGTGACTTCGGGGGGACCGACCACGAGATGTACAAGGCGCCCGCCGGTCAGGGGATCGAGGCGCCGTTGGCCCAGGAGACCGGTGGCCCGGCGGAGATGTCGGTGTTCGACGGTGCCGGCAACGAGAGCGTGATCGTGATGGGCGAGGACGAGGACGGGCGCCGGGTGCAGGGCGGTGGCCCCGACCGCGAGTCGGCGTTGGCCGAGGGCGGGGGCGACACCCTGCTCACCGACCAGTTCAGCCCCGGCATCCCTACCGAGCAGGGAGGCAAGGGCTGAGCAGCCTCGCCACGACGGGCAGTACACGAAGAGGGCGCCGTCGGGCGCCCTCTTCGCGTTCCTACCCGGCGGCCGGGCGGCCGCGGAGGTGGGCGACGACGGCGGAGTAGTCCAGCTCGCCGAGGCCCGCCGCCTCCGCCTCCTCGAACCAGGCCCGGGCGGCGCCGGCCAGCCGGGCGGGAGCGCCCGCCGCAGCCGCCGCCTCGGTCACGAGGCGGGCGTCCTTGGCGGCCAGGGCCAGCTTGAAGTTGGGCGGGTAGCTGCCGGACTCCACTCGGGAGCGCTTGCTGCGTGCGGTCACGGCGATGGGCGAGTCGGCCAGCACGTCGAGCACGGCGCCCTGGTCGAGCCCGAGGCCGTCGGCGAGGGCCAGCGCCTCGCCCAGCGTCGCCATGAGCGAGACCAGGGTGGCGTTGGCGACCAGCTTCATGGCGGCGCCCGAGCCGAGGGGCCCGAGGTGCATGGGCCGCCCGAAGCGCTCCAACACCCGGAGCCACCGCTCCACCACGTGACCGTCGCTCCCGTCGCCCCCGCCCACGAACACCTTCAGCGTCCCCTCGGTGGCCTGAGGGACGCTGCCCAGCACGGGAGCGTCGAGCAGGTGGACGCCGTCGGGCAGGCGGGCCGCCACGGAGCGCACCACGTCGGGGCCGACCGTCGACATCTCGATGAGCGTGGCGCCCGGGGCGAGCCCGTGGACGACGCCCTCGGGGCCGAACAGCACCGCCGCCACCGCCTCGGGAGTGGACAGCATGGTGAACACGCCCTCGGCGCCGGCCGCCGCCTCGGCGGGGGAGGCGGCCAGGCGTGCGCCTCGCTCCACCAGCGTCTTCGCCCGCTCGGGCGTGCGGTTCCACACCACGACGTGGTCGCCGGTGTCGAGCAAGCGGGCGGCCATCGGGGCGCCCATCTGCCCCAACCCGCAGAAGGCGAGAGTGCCCATAGCGCGCACGGTAGTGCGGGTCGCCGCGCCGGTCACCTGCCTCCGCTGCCCCTCGATCCTGACGACGCCGTCAGTTCCGTCAGGGTGCGTGGGGAATCCCCAGGCCTGTCCTCTACCGCTCCACAGGAATGCCCTCGTACCGTCGGCAGCGATGACGACGATGCCCCTGTCGGACGGTCCCGTGAACGGGGCGGGAGGGGTGATCGCCGCCGGTGCCGATCCCGCCACCGATCCGTGCGAGACGCCCGACCCGGTGCGCGACGAGCTCGACCGGGCCCGCCACGAGCTGGCCACGGCGCGAAGCCAGCTCGAGGCCGAGCGCTTCGTGACGCGGCGCCAGCGGGAGGAGGGCGAGCGCCTGGCCGACGAGCTCGACGGCGCCCGCCACGAGCTTGACGCGCGCC
>JALYMX010000271.1 GCA_030773495.1 Actinomycetota bacterium
GTCGAAGGCCGCGCCCCGCGGCGACGCCGGCGAGGGCGGCGTCGAGCACGGCGACGACGTAGGCGCCGACGACGAGGACGGTGCCGACGAGGAGCACGGCGGGCAGGGGCGAGGACCACCTCACGCCGGCGCCACCGCCCGCTGGCCGACGGCGACCTCTTCAAGGTCGAGGTCCAGACTGGCCACCGTCGTCATGGCGTCGCCCCACTCCTGGCCCGCGAGCAGGCGGGGGAGGAGACCGAGGAGGGCGACGGAGGGTAGTGGCCGGCCGGCGGCGAGCGGACCGCGTGGCCCCTCCAGCGGCGGCCCGGGCTGGCGGACGCTCGACCCTGCGCGCTCGGCCAGGTCGAGGGCCTGGATGGCTTCGGCCAACCGTTGGCGGAGGCGGGCGCGCGCGTCGCCTCCCTCGTGGACCACGGGCGAAAAGCCGATCCGGTCGTAGGCCGGATCGTCGAGGCGGGCGTCCACCGCCAGCCCGGCGGCGCGAGCCACAGGACCGCCGGCGACCTGCTCGGGCGGCACGACGCCGACGCCGCGCGTCGCCCACGACAGACTTTGATGACGGTCCAGCCGCCGAGCGAGGGCGTCGACCGCCGGCCGGTGCTCGGACGCCAGCGCACGGGCGAGCCCAAGGAGGCGCAGCGCGTCGCCTTCGAGGCCGTGGAGGCGCAGCGCGCCAGCTGCCCAGCGCAGGTGGTGCCGGGCTCGCGCCACCTCGAGGGTCGCAACGCGCTGCGGCACGCGGAGCGCTTCGACGAACAGCGCAGTGTCGAGGCCGCCTGGCCTCGGGGTGCCTGGAGCGCCCAGGAAGGGGTTGTCGCCGACGGCCACCTCCCGGATCACGTCGCCCTGGAGCTGGACATCGAGGACGAGCCCGGGAGGGAACGGCGGGAACATCGGGCCGACGTGGAGTGGCAGCTGGTCGAGCTCGAGCCCGTCGGGGTCGGGGGCCCGTCCGGCGAGCGGGCGTCCGTAGGGTACGCCGCCCGTCATGCCCGTCCCGCCCTGTCCGTAGGGGCCGACGCCCCGCCACTCGGCGGGCTCCTCGTCGGGAAGGGCAGGCGGGTCCGAGGGACGGGCGCCGGTCACGAGCTCGGCGAACACGGAACGAAGAACGCTCCCATCCCCTCGCCGTGCCACCACGATGTCCCGTATCGCCGACCGGAGGCCTTCCCCGTCGTCGCCCTGGACCGGCCACCAGACGGTGGCTCTCGGCGTCGGCAGCTGGTCGTGCACGTGCAGCAGCGGGCGGAGCAGCGCCGGCGTGACGCGACCGACGACGAGCAGCACGTTCGCACCGCGCGGGCTGTCGACCACGCGCACGCCGGGCAGCAGGGCGACCTCGTCGGCGCCCCCCCGCCCCCCGGCGGCGGCCACGGGGAGCACGCGCACCTCGGCCTCCGCCGCCAGTCGCGCCAGCCGTCGCCTCACGCCCACTCCAGCGCCCCCTCGCGCCAGGCGTAGAGGATGCCCAGGAGCAGGATGACGATGAACATCAGCATCTCGGCCAGGGCCAGCGCTCCCTCCTCGACGAACACGACCGCCCAGGGGTACATGAAGACCATCTCCATGTCGAAGGCCAGGAACAGCAGGGCCATGGCGTAGTAGCGGACGTGGAACCGGCTCCAGGCGTGGACGTCGGGCTCGCCTCCGCCCAGGAAGGGCGCGCGCTCGGGCGCCGTCAACGTGGTGGGGTCGACAGCGAGGCGGAGCCACCGCATGGACAGGACGGCAACGCCGACGCCCACGACAGCAGTGAGCGCCGCGCCGAAGGCAGCCACCTAAGAGGTGTAGTCGGCCGGGTTGGCCTCGAACTCCTGGCGGCAGTCCTGACTACAGAAGTAGTAGGTGGTGCCGTCGTGGTCGAGCTTCTCGGGTGCATCGCTCTCGTCGACGGTCATGCCGCACACGGGGTCGGTCGCTGTTGCCATCAGAGCCTCCTCTTCTGTGTCGCGGGCGCTACCCCGACACACGAGCAGTCTTTCACGCCACCCCGGGTGGGGGGTATTCGCCGTGGGCGGGCGGCCCGCGCCCGTACACGACCGCCCTTCGCCCGGTAGGTGCGCCGCACGGTTTCCACCCCGGGGGGGGTGGGGTAAGCTCGTGCGGGCGACAACCCAAGTTCTCCAAGCGAGAAGGGTTGGGAAATGACGGCACGAGCAAGAACATCGCTGGCAGCAGCACTTGTCGCCTCTGCAACACTCGGGATCCTGGGCGGTGGCAACCTCGCCGGCGCCGCCGGCGATCTTGGGCAGGAACGGGCACCGTCCAATCAGGGTGCGCCCATGCAGCGCATGCACGAGCTGATGGTGAGCGGCAACCCCGGCATGCAGCGCATGCACGAGCGGATGAACACGACCCCTGCGGGCCGGCGGTCTTGACGCACGTGGGCGTGCCAGGGAGAGAGCCAAGCCACTACAGGTCATCCGATTCGCGAAGAACAAGGAGGTCGTCATGAAGATGTGCATCAACTGGAAGGTGGTCGGTGCCCTTGCCCTCGCCGGGCTCGCGGTGTTCGCCGTGGCGCCGAACCTCGTCGGGGCGGCGCTGCCTCTCCTGGTCCTTGCCGCCTGCCCGCTGTCGATGCTCGTGATGATGCGGGCGATGTCAGGTGGGGGTCGCTGCCAGACCGGCTCTGATGCCGCAGCGGGGCAGAGCCGGTCCGACCCGGCGGATAGCGCATCGGAGCTGGCTCGCCTGCGGGCTGAGGTCGACCAACTGCGGGCGGAGCGGGCGGCTCAGAACAAGGGCGGCGACGGGATGAAGACCACGGCCTGAAGGGTTCGGAGCAGTTGCTCCTGAAGACCGTGACTGTATGCCTGCCGGTACGCGAAGAGCCGGGCCGGCCCGCGTGCTGCGTGCAGCCGTCGCGGGAAGCGGCACCCCCGGCGACTGGGGACGTGTTGGGCGGCGCGATGCCTGACGTGATCGTGGTGGGAGGCGGCCACAACGGGTTGGTCACCGCCTGTTACCTGGCGCAGGCCGGACGCCAGGTTCTCGTCCTCGAGGCCCTGGACCGAGCGGGCGGAGGGTCGCGAACCGAGGAGAGGATCCCCGGCTACCGCTTCGACATGCACTCCGTGGCCCACAACATGATCAACATGACGGCGATCCCCGACGAGTTGGACTTGGCCGACGTCGGGCTCGAGTACCAGGAGATGGACCCGTTCTCGATCGCCGTGCACGGCGACGGCCGCCGGGTCCGCTTCCACCGCTCGGTCGAGGCCACGGTCGACTCCATCGCGGAGTCGAGCCCCGCCGAGGCCGCCGCCTACCGCGAGTTCATAGCCACGTCGATCCCGATTGTGAGGACCGTCCTGCCCGCCATCCGAGGCGAGGCGCGCCTGCGGGAGCTGCCGACCCGTCTGCGCGAAGTGGTGCGGTTGCTGCGGGCCGAGCCCCTGACCACGGTGCGCGACCTCCTGGGACCCTACGACGCCCTCCTGCGCCGTCGCCTTCCCAGCGACCTCACCCGGGGTCCGGTGGCCGCCTTCGCCGCTCACGCCGCAGCGGACCCCAGTTTGCCCGGGGGTGCATTTTTCGCCTTCTGGCAGGCGGCGTACCACCTCTTCGGCCAGTGGCACCCCCGAGGAGGGGCGCAGGCGCTCGCCGACGCCCTCGTGCTCCGTCTCGAAAAGCTCGGTGGCGCCGTGCGCTGCTCCGCGCCGGTAGAGCGGATCGAGGCACCGGCGGGCAGGATCAGCGGCGTGGTCCTCGAGGGGGGCGAGCGGATCGGCGCCAAGGCGGTGATCACGGCCATCGACCCCCAGGTGGCGCTGCTGGGAATGCTGGAGCCACCGCTCGGGGGTCGCCACGGTGCGGACCTGGCCGCGGCCCGCAGGGGCAACGTGGTCCAGGCGCTCGTGCACGTGGCGACCGACCGCCTGCCCCCCTACCCGCAGTCGCGTCCCGGCGACTGGAACGGCCTTCAGAGCTACGTCGACAGGCTGGACGACCTCACAGCCGCCTGGGTCACGGCCGAGGCGGGGAGGCTCCCCGACCCGCTGCCCCTCTACGCCTTCAGTACCTCCGCTCTCGACGACTCGTTGGCCCCGGCCGGGCACCACACCGTCTATCTCGCGTGCCCCGCCGCGCCGGCCCGCGTCGACGGCGGTTGGGGTCAGTGCTCGGGACGTTTCGTGGAAGCAGCGCTGGAGACGGTGGAGTCGAAAGCGCCCGGGTTCCGGGCGTCGATCAAGGGTGCGTCGGCGTGGACGCCCGAGCACATGCAGTCCGTCGAGCGATGGCCCGCCGGCCACCCCATGCACCTCGACATCGCTCTGGACCAGCTCGGCCCGCTACGTCCCACCCGCCGCCTCGGCGGTCACCGCACGCCCGTCGCCGGACTGTACATATCCGGGGCAGGTACGGCGCCGGCCGGAGGCATCGTCGGGACGCCGGGGAAGCGGGCGGCCAAGGCTCTGCTCAAGGATTGGACCTGACGGGCGATGTGAGTGCGGCCTTCTGCGCACGCTACGGTGGTGCCGCCGTGAAGAAGGCCCTCGTCGTCTCGCTCGTCGTGATCGTCATGGTCACGGGCCTGCGCGTGCTGATGGGCATGTCCGGGATGGCGGAGTGCCACGAGTGCGGCGAGGCCGTCGTGGCGATGGGTTGCGCCCTCGCCGTCCTGGCCGTGGGCGTCGCCCTGTTCGTGCTTCTCGCCGGCATCCGCCTTCGCGCGCGCGACGACCTGTCGCGCGTGCGGTTGCACGCGTTCCTCCTCGAGCGACCTCCCCGCCTGGCCTGAGCTTGCTTGTGCGCGCCCGAGAACTGCTCGGGACGCGCGCCGTGAACAGGTAGGCCCGGTCCCGGGTGCAACAGCACCCTTGTTCTCGAGGAGTCGAAATGCAGTTGTCCCTTGCCGGCCTGCCCGTCGGCCGGTGCCCCACGACGACGCGCGTGGGCTACGTGGTCGCAACCAGCGGCCCACCCGAGAAGCCTCGCCCGCCAGCGCCGGACGCCGCGGGCCAGCGAGCCGAGGCGTCCCAAGCACGATCGGAGGCGCGGCCATGAGCCTGTGGGCGGTCCTCCTCACCGGCTTGTTCGCGGGAGGCGGCTCGTGTGCGGCCGTCCAGGGCGGCCTTCTCGCCGGCGTGGTCGCTCGCCGCCGCCAGCCGGCTCCCCTACGGGTGGGCGCGGCCAGGGGGCGCGGCGCCAAGCGGGCCAAGCCGGCGCCGCCCCCTGCTCCGACGCCGATCGAGGACGCCCTCCCCGTGGGGATGTTCCTGGCCGGCAAGTTGGTGTCGCACGTGGTGCTGGGAGCGTCCCTCGGGCTGCTCGGCAACGCCGTGCAGCTCGGGCCCCGCACCAGGGCCTACATGCAGATCGCCGCGGGGCTGGTCATGGTGGCCCTCGCCCTCGACCTGCTCGGCGTCAGCGCCGTGCGCCGGGTCCTACCGGCGCCACCCGCCGGATGGTCGCGTCTCGTCCGGCACAGCGGGCGGTGGGGCAACGGCCTCGCCCCCGGCCTGCTCGGCCTGGCGACGGTCCTCATCCCGTGCGGCGTGACCCTGAGCATGATGTTCCTGGCTGTGGCGTCGGGATCGCCGCTCTCCGGGGCGGCGATCATGGCCGTGTTCGTCCTCGGCACGGCTCCGCTGTTCGCGGTGATCGGCTATGCCGCAAGGCGATCCACCGACTGGCTGCGCGGCCGACTCAGCGTCCTTGCCGGCGCTGCTGTGCTGGTGGCCGGTCTCGTCGCCGTCAACGCCGGCCTGGTCCTGAACGGCTCGTCGTTCACCCTGGCCGGCGCCCTGCGTTCGGTGACCGGCTCGCGCTCGGCGGCGCCGGTAGCGGCGTCGCCGGTGGGCGCCGACGGCGTCCAGCGCATCCTCATCGACGTGCACGACACCGGCTACTCGCCGTCGTCGGTCACCGCCAGGGCCGGCGTCCCCACGGAGCTGACCATGCGTACCGACGGTACCCAGGGCTGCACCCGGGCGCTGGTGATGAGCTCGTTCGGCGTGCAGAAGGTCCTGCCCGCCACGGGAGACACCCGCATCGAGCTCGGGGAGCTCGAGCCCGGCACCTACCGCTACACCTGCGGGATGGGGATGTACGGGGGCTCCATCCGGGTGGTGGCGTGATGGGCGAGGTGACCGCGTCGTTCGTCGTCACCGGGATGCACTGCGCCAGCTGCGGCCTGCTCATCGACGACGCCGTCGAGGAGGTGGACGGGGTGCGCTCGTGCGCCACTGACGCACGGCGGGCGCGGACCGTCGTCCGGTTCGACCCGGCCGTCACCTCGCCCGAGGCGATCGCGGCGGCGATCGAGGAGGCGGGGTACCGAGCGGAGCGGGCCGAGGCCTAGGCCGTGGAAGCTCTCACCCTGCCCCTGTTGGCCCTGGCGGCCGGGTTCGTGTCGTTCAGCTCGCCGTGCTGCCTCCCGTTGGTGCCGGGCTACCTGTCCTACGTGTCGGCGCTGCCCGTGTCGCAGCTGGAAGAGCGCCACGCCCGCCGGGTGACGGTCCGGGCGTCGCTGCTCTTCGTTGCGGGCTTCACCGTGGTGTTCACCATTTTCGGCATCACCGCCACGGTCCTCGGGTCGCTGTTCCTGCGCAATCAAGAGGGCGTCGTCCGGGGGTTCGGGGTCGTGATCATCGGCCTGGGGCTAGCCAGCATGGGCGTGCTGCGAGTGCCGGTGCTCATGCGTGAGAAGCGCCTGGACCTTGCCGCAGTGCCCCGGGGACCGGCGTGGGCGTTCCCGATGGGCATGGCCTTCGCCGCCGGATGGGCGCCGTGCATCGGCCCCGTCCTCGCCACCATCCTCGCCACGGCGGCGGTGACGGGCACGGTGGCGTGGGGGGCGGTCCTGCTCGTGCTGTACTCCCTCGGCCTCGGCGTGCCCTTCGTACTCCTGGCCGTGGGCTTTGCCCGGGCCCAGCGTTCGCTCGCGTGGCTGCGAAGGAACGGGCGGCGCATCGAGCTCGTCGGCGGGGCACTGCTGGTCGGCGTAGGAGTGCTGTTCGTCACCGGGCGGTGGATGGAACTGTTCCGCCCGCTTCAGCGCTGGTTCGCCGAGCTCGGGTGGCCGCCGATATGACGCGTGAACACGCCGTCGACGAGGCTGGCGCTGCTTCCCGAACAGCCACACCCGCGCCGTACCCAGCCCTGCGGCGAACCCGGCGGGCGCTGTGGGCGGCGGTGGCGGTCGCCGTGCCGCTCGCGCTGCTCGTCGGGGTGCTCGCCACGCGTCCGCCGGCGGCCAGCCGGGCCGCCCAGTCCCCTCTGCTCGGCAAGCCGGCACCGGACATCGCCGGCACCACCATCGACGGCGAGGAGATCCGCCTGGTGGACTACCGGGGGCGGTGGGTCCTCGTGAACTTCTTCGCCACCTGGTGCGTCCCGTGCCGGAAGGAGCACCCCGAGCTCATCCGGTTCCACGAGCGCCACCAGGCGGCGGGCGACCTCGAGGTCCTCGGCGTCATCTACAGCGACCCAGCCGACGCGGTGCGGGAGTTCCGGGCCGAGGAGGGCGGTGACTGGCCGATGGTGACCGACGGTGGCCGCATCGCCCTCAGCCTCGGGGTGGCCGGGATCCCCGAGTCGTTCCTCATCAGCCCCGACGGTTTCGTCGTCTCCAAGATCCTCGGCGGCGTGCGGGTCGGGGACCTCGAACAGCTCCTGCAGCGGGCCAAGGCCCAACGATCCTGACCACAAGGAGACTCTTATGGACCAACTTCTCTACCCGCTGGGCCCCCTCGGGTGCGCAGCGATGATGGCGATCACCGCCGTCTTGATCACCCGCTCGGCCCGCCGGCCGCCCGAGCGGACCGAGCGGACCGATGACGAGGTGTCCGCCCTTCGGGAAGAGGTCGCCCGCCTGCGGGCAGAGCGGACGACGCCGGCCGATGGCTAAGGCCAGAACCCGTCCACGCTCCGTCCGCACGGGACCCCGCCGGCGGGCGCAGCCGGCCCCGCGCTGGGGTCGACGCAACAGGTGGTGGATAGCCGCCGCAGCCATCGGCCTCGTCGCCCTTGTCGCCCTCGTGGCGAGCGGCGGCAACCGGGACGGGGACTCGACCGGCGCCTCCCCCCGCGGGTTCGTGGGCGGGGACCTGCACTCCCTCGTGGCCGATCCCACCTCGCCGGGGCGGTTGTTCGTCGGCGGCCACCAGGCCGTCTCCCAGTCGAGGGACGGCGGCAGGACCTGGCACCGGGTGCCCCCGCTCGACGACGCGGACGCCATGGGCTGGGCGTTCACGGCCGACGCCGTGTGGGTCAGTGGCCACCCGGGCCTGAGCCGCTCCACCGACGGCGGACGCACCTTCACCAGAGCCAACCAGGACCTGCCCGACGCCGACGTCCACGCCTTCGGGGCCGGGCGCTCCGTCCTCTACGGAGCCTCGCCGGCGGCGGGCGTGTTCGCCTCCACCGACGGCGGGCGCAGTTGGACGACGCGGACCGAGCGGGCCGGACAGTCGTTCTTCGGGCGCATCCTCGTCGACCCGGCCGGCGACGAGCACCTGGTGGCGGCCGACGCCCGTTCCGGACCGGTGGAGAGCACCGACGGCGGCCGATCGTGGCGGCCCCTAGGTGGGCTAGGGGCGGCCACGTGGGTCAGCTGGGCGGGGCCGGGAAGCTCCCTGCTGCTCGCCTCGGGACCGGCCGGCGCGGCGACCAGCGGCGACGGCGGCCGGTCCTGGCGGCCACTCGAGCTGCCGGAGGGCGCCACCCTCGTTGAGGCGTCCGCCACCGATCCCAACCTCCTCTACGCCGCCGGCCTCAAGGGGGATTCGGCCGAGGTGTGGGTGAGCCACGACGGCGGGGGGCGATGGGCCAAGCCGTGATCGACCGGCCGCCTTCCCGGTCGGCCCGGCCGCTGGTGGCGATCTGGCTGGTGGCGGTCGCCGGCCTCGGCCTGTTGCTGGCCCTCGCCCGGGTGGCGGAGGGTCCCCTCGACGACGCCGATCCGGCGTGGCAGCGCCCCGGATTCGTCGACGCCGGTGAGCTTCCCCTCCCCGCCCCGCAGGTGGCGCCCGGGTTCCCCGCGCCGGGACGCCCCACGGTGGTGTTCTTCGAGCGTGCCGGTCGCCTTCGTGAGCTGTGCCGCGCGCTGAGCGCGAGCTCGCTCGGACGGAAGGCGGCGACCGCGGTAGTGGTCGCCGACAGGGCGCCCGGCGCGTGCGACGAGGCCGGCACGGTGGTCGGTGACCCCGCCGGCGCCCTCGCCGACGCCTACGGACTCCGACGTCCCCGGGGCGGCGGCCCGCCCGTCGGCTACGGCGTGGTCGACGCCGCTGGTGCCATCCGCTACCGCACGCTCGACCCGGCCGTCGCCGACCGACTCTCCGAGGTCGCCACCATCGTGGCGGCGTTGCCGTGACCACTCCGGTCACCGCCGCTGAGCCTGGCGCCGCCCTGCGCGTGTGCCTCTGGTGCGTCATCGCCGTGGTCGCCGAAGTCGCCCTGTTCGCCTCGTACCGCGGCCACGACGCCCGCTTCCATTGGTTCACCCACTTCTTCGTGGGCGCCTCGGTGGCGTTGGTCCTGATGGCGGTGGTGGCGGCCCGCCGACGCCGCCCGGTGCCGCTGCCGCTGGTGTGGCCGTTGCTCGGTCATGTCGTGGCCATGTTCCCCGATCTGCTCTTCACCGCCGGGGTCGCCCACGAGCGCTGGATGGACGTCTTCCTCGGACACATCAGCACCCATTTCGTTCCCGGCCGCAACCTCACTTGGTTCGTGGTCTTCCTGGCCGCCCTCGGCGCCTACCTGGTGGTGCTAGGCAGGCTCCGAGCCGCGCCGGAGCCGTGACCGCACCGCCGCTGTTCGCCCGCACGTGGGGGGACGGACCCCCGGTGCTGTTGCTCCACGGGCTCGGTGCCTCCTCCCGCTACTGGGAGACGCTGGCCGAGGCGAGCTCCGGCTACGCCGCCACCGCCCCCGACCTGCTCGGCTTCGGCCGCTCGCCCAAGCCTCGCCACGCCGCGTACGACGTCGCCTGCCACGTCGAGGCCCTGGCCCCGCTGGCAGCGCCCGGCGCCGTCGTGGTCGGCCACTCAACCGGCGCCATCCTGGCCGCCGCCCTCGCCGCCGCCCATCCCCGAGCGGTGCGGGGCCTGCTCCTGCTCGGGCTGCCGGCCTTCGGCGACGAGGCCGTAGCCCGCCGAGAGGTCGGCCGCTTGGGGCTTCTGGGGCGCCTCACCGTCGACGGCAACCCGCTGGCGCGCACGCTGTGCGTCGCCATGTGCCGGCTGCGCCCACTGGCCATCGTCGTCGCGCCCCTGGTCATGCGCGACCTGCCCCCCTCGATCGCCGCCGACGGGGCCCTGCACACCTGGGTCTCCTACCACCGCACGCTCGAACAGGTGGTCATTGGCCACCGGGTGGCGCCCGACCTCCGCTCGGCGGCCGTGCCCGTCACCCTGCTCCAAGGCGACGGGGACCGTCCGGCCCCTGCTCGCTACGCCCGGGCGTTGGCCGAGGAGGTCGGCGCCACCGGCGTGGGCGTCGAGCTCCGGGTGGTGGAGGGCGACCACCATCTGGCCGTCCGGCGGGCCGAGGTGGTCGCCGCGGCCCTGGCCCAGCTCCTCGGGGCCGCGCCGTCGACCCCTGATGCGGATGACGGCGATCATGGGTGAGCGGCGGCGTCGGGTGGTGTGCGCCCTGGGCGTGGTCGGGGCGGCCC
>JALYMX010000272.1 GCA_030773495.1 Actinomycetota bacterium
GGCTCCGGGGCACCGCCGGCTCGGCCACCGCCGGCTGCTGGGCCAGCAGCTCGGCCAGGCGCTGGGCCGAGGGCCAGGGCCCGCTGGAGCGTGCCCACCCGGGCGCCGAGGGTCTGCAGGGCGGGCACCATGAGCACGACGTAGGCGTAGAAGGCCACCAGCTCGCCGACGGTGAGCCTCCCGTCGAGGGCCAGGTGGCCGCCCAGCCACACCACCGCCAGCAGGGCGGCGGCCGGCAGGAGCTCGAGCAAGGGCACGAAGGCGGCGTCAACCCGAGACAGGCCCAGGCCGGCGTGCTGCACCTGGCGGGCCTTGCTCATGAAACGCGACGACTGAGCCGGGCCCGCCCCCAAGCCTTTGATCACCCGCACACCGGCCACGGTGTCGGCCACCACCGCGGTGGCCGCACCCACGCACTCGGCCAACTCGGTGGAGCGCTGGCGGTAGCGGGCGGCGTAGCGCCAGTAGAGCCGGCGGCGGCGGCGACTGGCGCCAGCACCAGGGCCGCCAGCAGCGGCTCGATGCCCACCAGCACCGCCGCGGCCACCACGACGCCGGCCGCGTAGCCGCTCGTGTGCCCGAGCACGTCGGCCATCACGCCCACCTGCTGGGCGTCGCTCGTCACGCGAGAGAGCAGCTCGCCGGCCGCCCAGCGGTCGTGGAAGGCGCTGTCGAGGTCGTGCAGGTGGGCGACCAGGCGCTGGCGCAGCCGGGCGGTGGCCCGCTCGCCGTGCGCACCGCGTACCAGTGGCGCACAGCGCCGGCGGCCGCCTCCGTAGCTGAGACCCCGACCAGGGCCGCCGACCAGACGGCCAGCGCGCCACTGTCGCCGCCGACCACGCCCCGATCGACGGCGCGGGCCAGGATGGCGGGGATGAGGGCGGCCGCCGCCATCCATGCCACTACTGACGCCACCACCATGGCCACGCCCGCCGGCTCGGTCCGCACGGTCGCATCCAGCAGGAGGCGCCATGCCGCGCCCGGCCCGGCGCCCGCCGTCGCAGTCGCGGTCATGGCCCGGCGACAGCGACGGGTCCGGTCGCGAGACCTCGTCCTTCCGTCACCCGGACGGCGAGCGTGGAAACGACGTGCTCATGATCATCGCGTTCCTCCGGCGACGCTCCGGCGACCACGCTGTGCCGTCGCCGCCGGGATCGTCTTGACGTCGTCGTCGATGTCAGGAGCGGCAGGCGAAGGGTCGAGCAGAAGAGCCATCGTGGCCTCCTCGACGGGTCAGTGGATCCGGCATGGCCGACGATGGCCGGGGGGAGCTGGTCGGCTGCCGCCCACCATCTCTGGCTGCGCCTCCTCGGGGTCAGGGGCGTCACTCATCGAGGAGCTTCTTCTCGATGTCGTCGAGAACGAGGTTGGCTGCCTGGATGCCGATGCCGAGCATCCAGTAGTCGTCCGGGACCTCGTAGGCGTCGCCCTCCTTGACGGCGGTGAGGTTCTGCCAGAGCGGGTTGGAGGTGAGCTCGCCCTTGGTGGTGTCGTCGGCCGGGCCGTAGTGGGTGCTGAAGATGACGTCCCCGTTGGCCTGCTCGAGCTGCTCGGCGCTGATCTCGGCGGCGAACTCGTTGGCGTCCTGCGACGGCGGGCGGGGGAGGCCGATGTCCTGGAGGATGGTGCCGACGAAGCTGGCCTTCTGGTAGAGGCGGGTCTCGGCGGGCAGGAACCGCACGATCGAGACGGTGGGTAGCTGGCCACCCTCTTCTTGCAGCTTCTGGCCGAGCCGGTCGGCGCGCTCTTCGTAGTCGGCCAGCTTCTTGGCCGCCTCGTCCTCGAAGCCCAAGGCTTTGGCGTGGACCTGCAGGTTGTGCTTCCACACCACCCCCACGGTCTCGGTGAACACGGTGGGGGCGATCTGGGAGAGCTCGTTGTAGATGGCCTCGTGGCGGAGCTTCGACGACAGGATGAGGTCCGGGCGGAGGGCGGCGACGGCCTCGAGGTTGACCTCTGCAATGGTGCCGACGAGCTTGGTGCTCTCGGTCTGGTCCTGGAGGTAGTCGAGCAGGCCGTCCTCCACTGGCGCACGCACCGCGCCCACGGGCGTGATGCCGAACGCGGTGACGGAGTCGAGCTCGCCGGTGTCGAGCACGACCACGCGCTCCGGCTTGGCCGGGATCTCGGTCTCGCCCATGGCGTGGCGCACGGTGCGGGGGAAGGGGTCGCTGACCTCGGTGGCTCCCGTAGCCGCCCCCGACCCCGATCCGCTGGCTGTGCCGCCCGTGCTGCCGTCGCCGCAGGCGGCAAGCAGCCCCAGCGTGAGGGCGAGCAGAGCGACCAGGCGAACGCGCGGGCGTGACACCGCGAGCGATGGCGTAAGGTTGACCGTCGAGTTCATGTTAGGTAAACCTAACTCCGTGGGAGGCACCTCGCCACTGCACTCGACGCTCACCGCTCTCGCCGGAGACGAGCACTGGTGCCGGTACATGGCCGAGGAGCCGAGCGACGACGGCTGGGTGGGCCTCGACGAGGTGCTGGACGACGGCGCCATCCTCGACTCCTGGTACGCCGGCGTGCTGGCCGGTCCCGCGCGCGAGCACGCCGACGTCGCCGGTTTGTTCCTCGCCGCCTGGCTCAGCAGCGTGATCGGCGGCACCGTCGCCGCCGCCGTGCTCGGCCAGCACCGGGCGTGGTCGTCGGACGCCGCGGCGCTGTCCGTCCACCGCCATCCCGAGGGCTGGTTCGATGGTTTCGCCGTCGCCCGCTCGATCGTGCTCGTCCTCCCCGACGATCCCGACGCCGCCCATCCGGGCACCGAGGTCGTGGCCACCGTCGCCTCGCTGCGAGCCCTGGTGGCCGACGACCTCGTCCCACTACTCGAACGGATCTTCGCCGGCATCCGGGCGCGGGCGCCGTTCGGGCTGAGGGGGATGTGGGGTTCGCTGGCCGACGATGTCGGCGCCATCGCGGTGGCGCTCGCCCGGCGCAGCGGCGGCGGCCACGAACAGCAGTGGGCAGCGGCGGCAGCGCTCCTCGACGCCATGGCCGAGCGGGCGTCGCGGGTCGTGGCCCGCCCAGCGCTGCGGCTCGTCGATTGGTCGGGCGGGGTGGCGCCGCTGTCGGTGCGGGGCACGTGTTGCCTCTGGTACAAGACCAACCGGCGAGGGCCCGACCGCGGCGGGGAGGACTTCTGCACGACCTGCCCGTTGCGCCATCCCGGCGATGCCGACCGGCGCTGGGCGACCTTCCTCGCTGAAGAGGCGCAGCGGGAGGCGGCGCGGGCATGACGACCGCCGTCGAGCAGCGGTCCCGGCCGAAGCCGGCCGAGGCGCCTGCGGTTGGGGGTCGGCGCCGGCGAGACGGGCTGCTCCGGGCGGGGTCGACCAAGGCCGGCGGTCTAGTCCTGGCCGCTGGGCTGCTCCTGGTGATCGCATTCGCCTCCGTCGCCTACGGCTCCAAGCCGATCGCTCTCGGCACCGTCCTCGACGCCTTCTTCGGCTACGACGCCTCCAACGACCACCTGATCGTGCGCGAGCTGCGGGTGCCGCGCACCGTTGTCGGGCTCGGGGTCGGCGTGGCCCTCGGCCTGGCCGGCGCCGTCATGCAAGGAGTGACCCGCAACCCGCTGGCCGACCCCGGGATCTTCGGGGTGGAGGCCGGTGCCGCCCTCGCCGTCGTCGTGGCGATCCACTCCTTCGGCGTGACGTCGCTGACCGGCTACGTGTGGTTCGCGTTCGCCGGCGCCGCCGTGGCCAGCGTCGTCGTCTACGGCCTCGGCTCCGTGGGTCGGGGCGGCGCCACGCCCGTCAAGCTGGCCCTGGCCGGCGCCGCCGTCGCTGCGCTGTTCTCGTCGTTCACGTCGGCCATCCTGCTGCTCGACGTCGACACGCTCGACCAGTTCCGCTTCTGGGCAGTCGGCTCCCTCGCCGGCCGCGACGCGACCGTCGCCTCCCACGTCGCCCCCTTCCTGCTGGTCGGTGTGGTGCTCGCCCTCGGCTCGGCGCGCGGCCTCAACGCCCTCGCCCTCGGAGACGACGTCGCCCGTTCGCTCGGCCAGCGCGTGGGGTGGGCTCGTGGCGGGGCTGCCCTCGCCGTGATCGTGTGCAGCGGCGCCGCCGTGGCCGCCGCCGGCCCCATCGGCTTCGTGGGGCTCACCGTGCCCCACGTGGCGCGCGCCATCTGTGGGCCCGACTACCGCTGGGTCCTGCCGTGGTCGCTGCTCCTGGCGCCGTCGCTGCTGCTCGGAGCCGACATCGTCGGCCGGGTCGTCGCCCGCCCGGCGGAGCTGCAGGTCGGTATCGTGACCGCCTTCGTGGGGGCTCCGTTCTTCATCGCCCTCGTGCGGCGGCGGAAGCTGGCAGAGCTTTAGGCGTGGCCGTCGTCGTCCGCCGCTTCGCCGCCCTCCGCCACCACGGCCTCGTCGTCGTCCGCTCGCCCCAGCTCGGGGCGTCGACGCGCGTTCACGCCCGGGCGGTGTGGGTGACGCTCGTGGTGGTGGCGGTCGCCCTCGTCACCTTCGCCTGGTCGCTGGCCGTCGGCGACTTCCCCGTCCCGATCACCGACGTGCTGGCCAGCCTGGCCGGCGTCGGTTCCGACGACGCCGGCTTCATCGTGCGCGCCCTGCGGCTCCCCCGGGGGCTGACCGCCCTGCTGGTGGGCGCCGCCTTCGGGTTGTCAGGCGCCATCTTCCAACGCTTGGCCCGCAATCCCCTCGCCAGCCCCGACATCATCGGCGTCAACGCCGGTGCCGCCGCGGGTGCCGTGTTCGTGATCGTCGCCCTCGGTGGCACCGCGACGCTGACGACGTTCGGGGCTCTCGGCGGCTCCACCATCACCGCAGCGACGATCTACCTGCTCGCCTACCGACGAGGCGTCAGCGGCTACCGCCTCGTCCTCGTCGGCATCGGCATCACCGCCATGCTCGTCTCGGTCACCTCGTACCTGCTGACACGAGCCGAGATCCACGATGCCCAGCGGGCGGTGGTGTGGCTGACCGGCAGCCTCAACGGCCGCGGGTGGGAACACGTGCGCCCGATAGCGGCCGCTCTCGCCGTCCTGGTCCCCGCGACCGTCGCCCTCGCCCGCCAGCTCCGCCTGCTCGAGCTGGGCGACGATGTCGCACGCGGCCTGGGCGCAGGCGTGGAGGCGGCCCGGGGTGGCCTCATCCTCGTCGGCGTGGGCCTCGCCGCCGTGGCCACCGCCTCCGCCGGCCCCGTCGCCTTCGTCGCCTTGGTGTCGCCCCAGATCGCCCGCCGCCTGGTCGGCGCCCGATCCATCGGCCTGCTCCCCGCCGCCGCGTCCGGCGCCCTGCTCCTCGTGGCCTCCGACCTCGTGGCCCGTCGCCTGTTCGCCCCCACCGAGCTGCCCGTGGGCGTGGTCACCGGCGTCCTTGGCGCCCCCTACCTGCTCTACCTGCTCGCCCGGGCCAACAGGATCGGCAGCGGCGGATGACCGAGGCCAACCACACCCTCGCCGCCAGCGGCCTCTCCCTCGCCTACGAGGATCGCGCGGTCGTCGACGGCCTGTCCCTCACCGTCGCCCCCGGTCGGATCACCGCCATCGTGGGGGCCAACGCCAGCGGGAAGTCAACCCTGGTGCGCGGGCTCGCCCGGCTCCTCAGGCCTCGAAGCGGGGCCGTGCTCCTCGACGGCGACGACATCCACCGCCTGCCGACGCGCGAGGTCGCCACCAAGCTCGGCATCCTCCCCCAGCAGCCCATCGCCCCCGAGGGCATCACGGTGTCCGACCTGGTGGCCCGGGGGCGCCATCCCCACCAGCGCTGGTTCCGGCAATGGAGCGTGAGTGACGAGGCGGCGGTGAACACGGCGCTGGCCGCCACCCGCACGACCGATCTGGCTGACCGGCCCGTCGACGAGCTGTCCGGCGGGCAGCGCCAGCGGGTGTGGATCGCCTTCGTCCTCGCCCAAGGAACACCGCTCATGCTCCTGGACGAGCCCACCACCTTCCTCGACCTGGCCCACCAGGTGGAGGTCCTCGACCTGCTGGCCGAGCTCAACCAACGCGAGGGGCGCACGCTGGTCCTCGTCCTGCACGACCTGAACCTGGCCTGCCGCTACGCCCACCACCTCGTCGCCATGCGCGACGGCACCATCGCCGCTGAGGGGCCGCCGAGCGCCGTGATCACCCCCGAGCTCGTCGCCGAGGTCTTCCGTCTCGACGCGCACGTGATGGCCGACCCGCTCACCGCCACCCCGCTCGTCCTCCCCGTCCCCGCCCACGCCCGCGCTCGCGCCGCCGGGTCCTCGAACGGCGACGCGCCCAGGGCGAGCTCGCACGGCCCGTTGTCCGTCACGCCGGCACGAAAGGAGAACCGCCCATGATCGTCACCCTTGACCGCGCCGTCCCACTCGTCCCCGAGATCGTCGCCGGGCCGCCGCCGACAAGCTCGACGAGATATTCGCCGCTGCTCGTGGTGCAGGTGTGGTGCAGCCCGAAGATGCGAAACGGGCGTCAGGAGGAGACGCCCGCCCTGAACAGCGATTTCAGCGAGTGGGCGTAACCCCACACAATCCGAACCGCCTTGCCCCGCTGATCGCCGGAGGCGTCGTCCAGGTGGCCACGTCGTGACCACCTCGAAGGCAAGGCCACGAGTCCCAAGGGGAGACTGCCGCTGCCGTACGTGACCGTCCCGTAGCTCGTTGTCCCGGCCGGCTTGCCGCAGGCACATACCATCAAGGTCGTGGCATTCGATCGCATCTCCATCGACCACCGGATCATGGGCGGGGTTCCCTGCATCCGCGGCACGCGCATCCCGGTCGCGACGGTCGTGGGCATGATCGCAGAGGGGATCTTGCCCGAGGCGATCGTCGCCGACTTCCCGCAGCTGAAGGCCGACGACATTAGAGAGGCGCTTCGCTACGCCGCCGCCGCCGTTGACGAGCGAGAGCTTCCCCTCACTTCCGGCGGTTGAGGTTCCTTGTCGACGAGTCGCTGTCGACAAGGGTGGCGCGGCGCCTCGCAGCAGCAGGTCACGATGCCATCCACGTCGGCGACCTCGGCCTGCTCGGGGCGCTCGACGAAGCAGTCATGGGAGCCGCACGAGAGGCAGACCGTGTTCTGGTCAGTGCCGACACCGACTTCGGCGAGCTGCTCGCCCTTGGAGTGTGCACCGGTCCAAGTGTTGTGCTCCTCCGGCGATCAGCACACGCGGCCGACGACCAGGTCCGGCTTCTTCTCGCCGGTCTCGACGCCGTGTTCGATGATCTCGAGCGCGGCGCGGTCGTCGTGCTGACCCCCCACAGGGTTCGCGTGCGCTCCCTGCCGATCAGGTCCGAGGAGACGTAGCGATCGGTTCGAGCAGTGAGGGGAGAGAGAGGTTGTGGACCTGTCCGGACCAAAGCGCAGGTCAGGGAAGTCGGAGGACTGCCCGGACCGCGGTGAACGGAGCTGGTGCCGGGCAAACGCCGGGCGTAGTGCTCGGTCGCCAGGGACGACGAGAACCTGTCGGGCGCGGGTCGGACAAGAGCTCGACACGGCCACCGACTCCTCGCGGTGGCCCGCCAAACGCGGACAGATGACGTCGTTCGTTGCCACCGCGCCGGCTCGGTCGTACTTCGATACCGTTGCCCCCGTGCCAGAAGAGGAACGCCCCGCCATCACTGTTGGCGCAACCGGCGTGGCGACCGGCCGCCCCGACACAGTCCACCTCGGGCTCGGGGTCGAGACCCGCGGCGACACGCCCGGGCGCGGATTGGGCGGCCTCCGCGATGAAGCGGACGGGCCCGAGGCTTGTAGCCGAAGCGCTCCTCGTGGCGCCGGCCGTCCTACTGGCGGTGTTGCTCGCCGTGGTCATGGCGCTCGTGCCGGTGCTGAAGGGCCCGTCGACGCCTCTCTTGGTCTTGGGTTTTGTGTTCTTCGCTATGAGTGTCCCACTCGCGATCGTCGGGGTAGCCCTCCATCATCGATCGCGCGTCGCGTTGCTCCTCACCGCTTTGCTCGCCGTGCTCTTCATCGCCTACCCGCCAGTGTCGCGTTGGTGGCGCGACATCATCGTTTGCGAAGCCGGTGCGTGCCGTCGGGACTGGGAGCCCAACGCCGGAGTCATGCCCATTGGCTACGGGCTCGTGCTCCTTGCGCAAGTGATCATGGTGTTGCGCGCGGAGCGAGGGCCCCGGAATGATCGCAAACGCCGAGATCGGATGGCGGCTTCCCGGCGGCTTTCCGCATGGTGCTGGCGCCGCGGGCTGACCAACGGACAGCGCCGGCGCTTGACCAGCAGATCACCTTGGGTCCACATGAAGGGGCATTGAGCAGGAGCGGCTGGACGATCGAGAGCGTGGTCCACGGATAGACGATCAGACCCCCCGGCTGGGCCCGAGGGCGACGCGGGCGGCAGCGGCCAGCTCCTGGGCCCGGCGGCGGGCGCTGGCTACCGCCTCGGCCCGGGCGGCGGCGAGGAGGGGCTCGGGGTCCGCGAAGGAGAAGCCGATCGCGTGGACGCGAAGCACACCGGCCAGGTGCGCATCGGCGCTGGTCTCGTCGAGGAGGGCGCCGGCGGTGGCCACGTCGGCGACCTTGACCCTTCGCTGGTACGAGGCCTCGTGGTGGGAGACGACCTGGCGCTGATGGTCGAAGACGGCGTTGACCGAGACGTGGGCGGTGTGGCGGTCGTCTCCGGCGACGCCTCGGCGCTCCAGCAGGCGCACGAGAGCAGTGAGCGCGTCGGCGGCCAGCCGCAGCGCCTCCCCGGGCTGGCGAGCGCCGTGGCCGTGGTCGACGACAGCCTCTGGGTCGCCCTCGACGCCGGGGGCTCGGTCGGAGCGTTGGCGCGTGTGGACGTGCACACCGGCGCCTGGAACCGCGGCCGGTGCCGACGGCGCACCGCCACCTCTTCGCACTGGCCCACGGGTCGGCCTGGACGATGGATCCCCACCGGGGCGAGATCCTGCGCCGCGACATCGCGACCGGCGACATCCTGGTCCGTCACGCGATCCCCGGGTAGGCGTTCGTGCTCCACCGCCGGCCACCGAGCGCCGCTTTCGCGCCAGCCGGCCTGGACGAGGCCGGCGCAGAAAAACCGCTCATCTCCCGAAGTCGGGCGGCCCATCGTCGGCCTTCGGCGCGGCACAGGTTCTTCAGTCGCCGCCCGTCGGCCCCGCTGGGGTGGACGCGGAGAGGTGGCCCACTGACCGTGGTGGCTTCGACTTGTCTTTCGGGGGGTCGATCCACGGACTTCGGTGGATCAGGACTGGTC
>JALYMX010000273.1 GCA_030773495.1 Actinomycetota bacterium
GCTCCCGCACCCTGATCCCCTCGCGCATGCGAACCTCCTGAGCGACAACATCGTCATTCAAGAAATTCGCGCCCGCCCGCGCGACTCCTGCTCAGGGGCCGAAAGTTCGCTGACGCGGCACTAGTCAGTGGCCTGGCGCGACGAGAACTTCCAGGACGCCTTCGATGGGATCCACCGGGGCTGCCTGGCGCCGGCGCTTCGTGTGTGGTTGACGAGAGTGCCGCGGAGGGGGTCGTGGCCGAGGTTTCGGGCGTACGTTCGATGGCGCGGGATCGCTCCTGATGCATCTGCGTGGGCGGCTCGGGTCGCAACGAACATGGAATAGACGGCTCGCACGGACATCGCCGCCTGCCACCCGCTCCATTCGGCGTGACGCCCGATCACTCCAGCGGCGCCGCCTCCTCCGTCGACCTGGGCATCGGGCTCCGTGCGCTTCCGCGCCGACAGCGAGACGCCGTTGTGCTGCGACAGGTCAGAGATCTCCCGGACCTGGCGGTAGTGGCGGCCATGGGTTGCTCGGCGGCGTCCTCAAGCAGCACACAGCCACAGGCCGTCACGCTGGCGAACAGCGTGCCCATCGGCTTCCGGATGGCGCGCTGAACCGCCGGTCGCCTACCCGAGCGGCGCCACGGCCACGACCGGTGCCGCGGGTGGGCGGTCGCCCAGCGACCCGTGGAACGGGCGGTCGCTGAAGCTGAAGATGCCACCGTCCTCGGCGACCATCAAATAGCCCGACCCGAACCTGACCATCCCCGTGACCGGCCGGTTCAGCCGGGCGCCTCCCATGGAGCCCCGGAACGGGGCGTCGAAGGCGAACACGCCGCCATCCGCCGCCACCAGCCAGTAGCCGGCGCCGTCGCCGTCCGGGACGAGGGACTGCACCGGCGCGTTCAGCCGGGTCCCGCCCATCGAGCCGCGGAAGGCGGCGTCGCCGAAGGCGAAGATCCCCCCGTCGGAGGCGACCATGTAGTAGCCGGCGCCCGATGGCGTCGCCACGGAGTCGAGCACCGGCCCGTTGAGCGCCACCCTCGACATGTCCCCCAGGAACCGGGCCGTCCCGACCGGCAGCACCCGGCCTCGCGTCGTGAACAGCCAGTAACCGCCACCCTGGGGGTGGGCCGAGAAGCTCGTCACCGCCTCGCCCTTGCCCAGCGAGCCGGAGGGCACCGACCCGAGCACCGGGGCGCCCCCGAACGCAGTGACGCCGCCGGCGGCGTTGGCCACCCAGTAGCCGCCACCGGGCGCCGGCTCGATGTCAACGGCGTCCCGTTCGCCCGCCTCGCCGTGGTGGGGGGCGTCGCCGAAGGCGTAGACGGTGCCTGTCCGGTCGAGCATCCAGTACCCCGACCGGGCGGCCGGCGGCGGCGCCGGTGCGGGCACCGACGTGGTTGTCGTGGTCGTAGGTGCCGTGGTCGTCGTCGTCACGGGCCGTGGCGCTGTGGTCGTTGTGGTGGCGCCCGGAGCGGGGCTCGTGCTCGTGGTCGTAGGCGCCGTGGTCGTCGTGGGCGCGGGCGGCGCTTCGTCGTCGACGATCGTGCCAGTCGCCGAGTTGCGGGCGGGGCGGGCGTTGTCGACGTGGGAGAGGACGAGCGAGAAGGTCTCGTCGGGCTCGTCGGCGTCGTCGGCGACCGTGGGCACGACGACGGTCCACCGCACCTCGCCAGGCGGGATCTCGAATCTGGCGTAGCTCGCGGCGTAGTCATGGATTTCTCGGGCCGAGCCGTCCAGCGCCGTGGCGATTACGCGCACCGGGGCGGGGGAGGGCTCCGAGAGCTCGAAGCCGAACGCGGCGGCTGCTCCCTCGGTGACCGTGGCGTCGGCGACCGTGAGGACGGGCCCCGGATCCTCGTCGACGATACGGATCGTCGCCCGCCCGTCGCCGATCCCGGCGCCTGCCGGGTCCCACAGCTCCACGGTGAAGGTCTCGTCCACCTCGTCGATGTCGTCATCGGTGATGGAGCCCTGCATGGTGGCCCTCGTCTGGCCGGGCGCGAAGCGCAGCCGACCCTCGCCCCGCGAGTAGTCGTAGGTCCCCGCCGATGCGGCGAGCACGCGGACGCTCACCGTCGTCTCCCATCCGACGGCCTCCGACAGCAAGACGGGGATCTCCAGGTAGCCGCCTTCGCCCTCCACCACCGTCACGTCGGCGGTGGAGAAGGTGGCCAGCGGCTCGTCGGCCCCCTCGAGCCGGGCGACGAGGATGTCCGGGCGACCGGCGGTGTGGACGACAGAGGACGCGGCCACGAGGCGGCCGTCGGGGAGGACGTCCAGGTCGACCTCGCTTTGCGCCCCGCGTGGGACGGCGACGAAGCCGTCGCCGTCGAAGGCGGTGTCGGGCGTGCCGTCTGCATGGAGACGGACGACCCGCACGCCGATCCTGGAGCGGGCAGCCAGGGCGATGCGCCCGTCGGGCAGCAGGCTGACGGCGTCGGCCGGCGTGTCGGCGTGGGGCAGGTCGAGCACGACGCTGCCCCCGGCCCCGAACGAGGCGTGGAGCGTCCCACCCCGGGAGAACCGGGCTACGGCGACGTCGCGGCGGGGCTCAGGGTAGCGGTCGTCGACCACGGTGCCGCCGGCCACGACGATGCCGGTTGGCCCGGCGGCGAGGGCGCGGGCCACGTCGTCGCGGCCGGCGCCGCCGACGTCGACCTGGGCCAAGCCGGCTGCGCCGAAGGACGCGTCAACCGACCCGTCGAGGAGGTGGCGCGCGACGCCCAGGTCGCGGCCACCCGCCCCGGGGACGGGCCCGGCAACGAGCACACCGCCGCCGTCGAGGGCGAGCGCCGGCACGGCCGGCGTCCAAGGGTCCGGGTCGTTGAGGATCGCGGTCGGCACGGGTGCGCCGCCTCCAAACGATGGGTCGAGCGCGCCATCGGGCAGGAGGCCGACGAGCAACGTCGGCTGCGCCGGCCCCTGGTTCACACTTACGACGATGCGCCCGTCGGGGGCGACGACCACCGACGACGCCCAACCGCCGCCGTCGCTGGGCGAGTCAAGTACGAGCACGCCGCCGTCGCCGAAACCGTCGTCGAGCCGCCCGTCGCCGCCCATCCGCATCACGAGCACGCTCGTCTCGGCCTCGGACACCGCGCCGGCGAGGACCAGGTCGCCGTCCGGCGCCAGGGCGACCGCCGCGATCGACTCGGAGGCGTAGGTCCCGAGGTCGACCGTCGACACGCCGCCGTCGCCGAAGGCGGCGTCAAGCGACCCGTTGGGGTCGAGGCGGGCGACGAGGGCCGAGGCGGCGTTGAACCACATTGTCATCCCCACCACGACCATGTCCCCGTCGGGGAGAAGGACCGAGTCGTGGACGTAGTCGTCGTTGTTGACGCCCGTGTTCACCTCGGCCACGCCGCCGTGGCCGAAGGCCGGGTCGGGCGCCCCGTCGCTGCCGAGGCGGGCCACGAGGGTGTCGGCGCCGGTAAAGCCGACCAGGACGGGCCGGTCGGCGTCGAGCGCCAGCGCCACGGCGGCGTCGTGGTGGTCGCGCCCCGGGTCGAGCACTACCTCGCCAGCCTCGCCGAACGTCGGGTCCTGCACACCGACCGGGAGGAGCCGGACCGCCCAGGCGTCGGCGTCGCCGGGGAGGTCCAGGAGTCGCCCAGCCACGACGACGCGCCCAGCGGAGTCGATGGCCACTGCGGTCGGCGCCACGCCGCCGCCGTGCAGGGACGCGGCCGTTGCCAGGCCGCCCACCCCGAACAGCGGGTCAAGCACACCGGACGGCAGGACCCGGGCGACGACGACGCCCGGCAGGCCCTCCTCGCCGCCCATGTACGGGGTCACCGGGCCCGCCCCGAGGAGGACGATCCTGCCGACCTGGTCGACGGCCACGCCGGTGGCGAGCTCGATGCCGGGCCCGCCGTCAACCGTCGCCGTGCCGTCGTCGGCGAAGAGGGGGTCGGCCACGCCGTTGGCAAGGAGCACGGAGACGGCCATGACGCTGCTCGCCCCCGCCGACGCTCGCCCGCCGCCGGCGATGACAACCCGGCCGTCGGCGTCGAAGTCCATACCGTGGGCCGACAGCTGCTCGCCGGCGGGGTCGAACAGCGCCCGCCCGAGCACGCCGAATGTGGGGTCCGGGGTGCCGTCGCCGAGGAGGCGGGTGACGAACGGCGCCGACCCCGCGGCGCTGTGGGCGGTGGTGGCCACGACCAGCTGGCCGGTGATGGGCTGGACGCCGACGAAGGCCTCGGGGCGGGCCCTCGTCCCCTCCGCCATGGCCACCTCGGCCCGGCCGTTTGTCCCGAAGCCGGGGTCGGGTCGCCCGTCGGCGAGGTGGCCGAACAGGAGCAGGCTCTCCCCGGTGTAGCTCGGGACGACGGCCACGAGCCGGCCGTCGGGACGAGCGGCAAGCCCGACCAGGTTGACCGGTGGCAGGGTCGCGGCGACTAGCACCCGGCCGGCCGTCCCGAAGCGGCGGTCGAGGCTCCCGTCCGGGAGGACGCGCGCCATTGCGACGGCGTGGCCGTCCTGACCCCTGCTGGCCGGCCCGGCGACGACGACGGCGCCGTCCGTGTGGGCGACGACGGCCGTGCCCTCGTCCTTGCCCCGACCAGCGTCGACCACCGCCAGCCCATTGTCGGCGAAGTTGGCGTCGAGGGCGCCGGCGTAGGCGGACGCCCGCGGTGCGGTCGGGAGGGAGGCACCATGCAGGCCGAGGACGAACAGCGCCACGAGGGCGGTACGGCGGCGCGAGGGCACGGCGAGCTCCAAGGGGTGTGGGTTAGGGCCGGTCACTCTCATCGGCCGACCGGTGCAAACGTTGAGCTTTCGGGCGGCGATTCGACCCGGAAAATGGCGGGGGCGGGTTCGGTCACGGGTGCCCTGGGCGGCCACCCCCGGCGGCCAGACCCTCGAACATGGGCGGCGGGAAGGCAGAGTCCCTCATCACCTACGGCCCGTCCGGGCGGATCACAGCGGCCAGCGCCCCACCAAGGACAGCGGTGGATCGTGATCGACAAGCTGCGCCGTCACTGACCCCCAGGTGGTCCAGACGGTCCAGGGGCCGGGTGGTGGCAGACGGAGCGGGTGGGCCGCTCGTGAGCGGCGCCCCGGCAGGGCGGTCGTGGAGGAGCTGACGGGGCAATGGACGTACTGCGCCGCTCCGGGACGGGCCGGTGCCGGGTGCTGTTCCTCGAAGTCGCCGACGACCGTACTGGAGAAAGCGCTGCGCCAGAGCTGCCGTTACGCGGCGTGCCGAGTTACGCGATTCCGCACAGAACGTGAGCGCAGATTGCCGTCACGCCGATGACGCCGTCCGTCACCACGGATCCGTCGCAGACGCCTGCGCGCAATGGAGGGGCGCCCGATAACGACCCCCGCGACTGGTCCAGACGGACTCCCGGAAGGAACTGCGGACCCGCCCGGTATCCGGCGGGATGCGGTACCCGGACGCCGGATAACACGCGCTCGATAACGCGGCTCGGCCCTCGTTGGTCGGCGCGCCTAACGGCGCGTCGCGAGCGGCCAAGGCCCGACGGCTGGGCGAACGGTGAACGGCCGGTGAGGCGATCCCGAGACCGTCTGGCCAATGTGGGAGCATCCAAGGATGCCGTCATTCTTCGAGGAGGTGCTCGCCGGGTCGCGCCCCGGCGAGATCGTCTTCGAAGATGAACACATGTTCGCGTTCCTCGACCCCGAGCCGACGGTGAT
>JALYMX010000274.1 GCA_030773495.1 Actinomycetota bacterium
GCCGAGGCCCACGTCCCGGCCGCCGGGTCGTAGATCTCGGCGGAGGCCGCCGGCGCGATCGTCTGGCCGGCGGCGGCGGCGTCCTCACCGGGCACGGTGCCGCCCGCCACCAGCACCCTGCCGTCCCCCAGCAGCGAGAGGGAGTGCCCGAGGCGCGCCGTCGACATCGGGGCGGTGGGCGACCACGTCCCCTTCTCGGGGTCGTACACCTCGGCGGCGGCCAGGAGCGCCCCCTCGGCGATGCCACCGGCCACCAGCACCCGTCCGTCCCGGAGGACGACCGCCCGGTGTCCCCTGCGGGCCTGGTTCAGCGGGGCCGCCGCCGTGGACTTCCCCGTTCCCGGGTCGAACACCTCGGTGGCGGCGAGGGCGATGGCCCCGACCCCTCCCCCGGCGACCAGCACCTTCCCGTCGGGAAGGATCACGGCGGAGGCCGTGCCCCGCACCGTGGCGAGGTCGGGCGCGTTGGACCAGGCGCCGACGGGCGGCAGCGGGCGGCGGGCAGGCTCGGCGGGACCGGACGGGCGCAGCAGGAACACGGCGACGGCGATGACCACCGTCGCGAGACCGGCGAGCCCCAGTGCCAGCGGCACCCGGCCGGCACGGACCCTGGCGGAGAGGGGCACCGGCGCCGGCCGGGCGCAGCGCTGGCACTTGAGGCCGACCTCGGTCCGGATCATGCACTTCGGGCAGATCGCCTGACCGCACTCGACGCAGGTGAGGCGCGTCGACTCGCCGTGGGCTTCGCATCTGAGGAGCTTCGTGGGCGCCATTCTCACCGCCCGGCGTTACAAGCCGCCTGCTCCGGCGACGCGCATAGGGCGAGTCTACTGGTGCACGCCGAACCGGGCAGCGCCGGGGACGGGGAAGGCGACGCCTCCTCGACGCTCTCTCCTTGCTCGCTGGCCGGCCTCGAGGCGCCAGGCCGGATCTGGCGCCGTCAGGTCCGACGACGGGCCCATGGAGGCGCACATGAGCGGAACGACGACACTCACCACCGTCGAGGTCGAGGAGGTGGTCGGGCGCATCGGGGCGGACCTGGCCGCGACCGCCGGCGTGCAGATGATCCACCTCGGGCACCGGGCCGTGGAAGGCGATGGAAGTGGCCGGGCCACTCACGGCCTCCGAGGTGGCGACCCGATGGGGGGTCGCCGGCCCTACGCCGGGCATGGCTGAAGCACCAGCACGAGGGCAACCGCACGTACGCCCCGCCCGAGCCCGCCCGCTGGACGCTGTAGGCGCCCGCCGCCACATCGGGCGGCGGCGTCCGGGTCGACGTCACGTCCACGGCGTAGCTTCGAGCGGTGGACGAGCTGCGGCCGGGGCTCTACGAGACGCTCGTCACCGAGCGACTAAAAACACAGCTCGACGAGCTCGCACAGCGGTAACCGACAGGGCCCACCCGAAGTGCTGGTTCCAGAGGCTCGACGACGCCACCGGCTTGCCGGCTCCGTTCGGGAAGACCAGCCCCTCGAGGCCGGGCACGGCGAACCGCTCGAGGTGTCCGGCGCGGACGTCGGCCGTGAACGGCGAGATGGTGATGGATCTCACCGAGGCGCCGGTCTTCGGCTCCTTGCGCAGCCACTCCCCCGCGTCCAGCCGGACCAGCTGCTCGGTGACCCGGACCTTGCGGTTGCGCAGATCGACCCGCGAACGGCGCTGACCGACGAGCTCGCTATAGCGCATCCGGAATCGACGGCCAGGTAGATCAGGGCGCGGAACCGCTCCGAGTGTGCCTCCGCCAGCTCGACGACCTGCTCCGAGGACAGGAAGGTCATCTCCCGCTGCGGCACCCGGGGCGGCTCCACCCGGTCGCAGGGGTTGGCGAGGAGGCGCTGCTTCTGGACGGCCACCTGGAGGACGCGCCGCAGCGTGCGGTAGTGGCGGTGGACCGAGCTGGGGGCGATGCCGGCCGCCACCTCGTCGTTCAGCCAGTTCTCGATCTCGTCGGCCCGCAGTCGCCCGATGCGGTCGGCACCGAAGCGGGGCAGCACGTAGCGGTCCAGGTCACGGCGGTAGGTCTGAACCGTCGTCGGTGACAGCCGGCGGGCCAGCTTGAGGAACTCCTCGACCCAGGCCGACAGCGGCGTGTCGGCGCCCCGGGGGTCGATCCACTACCCCCTCGCCTTGTCGGCCTCCATCTCCACCAGGAAGCGCTGGGCGTCGGCCTTCCTCGTGAAAGTTCGGCTGTGCTGGCGCCCAGCGATCCCGGTAGCGGGCCCGGTACCCCTGCTCCCCCGGCCGCTTCTCGACGAACCCGATCTCGACCACCTCTCCCGCCCCCCGGTGAGCGAAAAGTGAGCAGCCGGTGAGCGAAACAACGGATTCTGGTGGCCGACCAAGGACTCCAACGGATAACTGCCGGTCAGCGAGAACAGCGTCTGACCTGGGACTTTACCAGGTCAGGTGCTCGAGGCGGCGACCGGAATCGAACCGGTGTACAGGGCTTTGGACACTCCCTTCGCTCACGGGAAGGGATCAACTACCCCTCGACCCGCCAGCCTCCATTGGTCACGAGCTCCTCCAGTGCCCGCTTGGGGACCACCACCCTCCTGCCGAGTTGAAGCCCGGGAAGCTCCCCACGACGAACCAGCAGATAGGCAAGTGCCCGCGATATGCCCAGCAGGTGCGCCGCTTCCTCGACCGACAGCGTCAGGCGCTCGTCATCCATCCGGTGTTCTCCGATCTGCGTGATCTCCACGAGTTAGTAGGCCGCGAAGGAGGTGGGATCTCGCGTAGCCATCCGATTTC
>JALYMX010000275.1 GCA_030773495.1 Actinomycetota bacterium
CGGCAGATGCGGCCGGCGACGGCGGGGGCGCTACCGGCCCTGGCGGCGGCTGAGCGGCACTACTCCCGCTTCCTGCGGCCGGCGTTGCGCCGGTCCGAGCGCACGATCGACACGAGCAGGGCGAGCCCTCCGCCCGCCGCGGCCAGGAAGCAGACGATGGCCACCGACGGGTACCCGAGGAGCCTGGACGACGTCTCGACCCGCATGAGCATGGCGGCGCCGATGATGAGGGCGGCGAGGACGAGCCCCGTGGTGAGCCGGTTGGCCAGCTTCTGGAGCCCCTGGATGAGCTCGGCCTCGTCGAAGGCCCGCACCTTCAGCTCGAAGTTGCCGTCGGCCAGGGAGTCCATGACCCTGTTGACCCTGCCGGGGAGCTGCTCGACGAAGTCGCGGGTCTCGAGCAGCGCCGAGAGGACGCTTCCCGAAGACGTGCTCATCTGCGCCTGCATCACGTCGTTGGTGTGCGCCTCGATGGCGGCGGTCGGCTCGAACGTCGGGTCGAGTGTGTGGGCAACCTGGTCCAGGTTGAGCAGGGCCTTGCCGAGCATCGACAGCTCGGGTGGCAGGCGCAGCCCGTTCTCCCCCGAGATCCTCATCAGCTCCATGACGACCGACCCGGCGTCCAGGTCCTCGAGGCTCAGCCCCTGGCTCTGCTCCACCAACTCGGTCGCCCCCCGGCAGAAGCCCTCGCGATCGAAGGCGTCGAGGGGGCGGCCGAGGGCGATGGCGGCGTCGGCCACCCCCTTCCCGTCCCCGTCGCTCAGGGCGACGAGGAGCTTCACGAGGAGGTTGCGCATGCCCTTGGGCACGCGGGCCACCATCCCGACGTCGACCAGCGCCAGGCGCCCGTCGTGGGTGAGCAGGACGTTGCCGGGGTGCGGGTCGGCGTGGAAGAAGCCCTCCACCAGGATCTGGTCCAGGTAGGCCTGGAACAGCTGCTCGGCCAGCACGGCGCCGTCCAGCTCCAGCTTGCCGAGCGGGCCGAGCTCGGTGACCTTGCGGCCGGCGATGAAATCCATGGTGAGCACTGACGAGGTGGTGTAGTCGCCGACGGGGTCGGGGACGACGAGGCGGTCGTAGGGGCGCAGGATGCGGCCCAGGGCGGTGAGGTTGGCCGCCTCCCGGCGGAAGTCCAGCTCGCCGCCCAGCGCCCGGCGGAACTGGGCAAGCAGGTCGGCGAAGCCGTAGCGGCGTCCAACTTCCAGGTGGCCGTCGACGAAACCGGCGATCTCCGTCAACGCCTCCATGTCGGCGGCGATGCGCTCCCGCACCCCGGGCCGCTGGACCTTGACCACCACCTCCCGCCCGTCCCGCATCCGGGCCCGATGCACCTGGGCCAGCGACGCCGAGGCGAGCGGCTCGGGGTCAAAGGAGGCGAAGCCCTTGGAGATCCGGAAACCCAGTTCCGTGGAGACGATGCGCTCGACCTCGTCGTACCCGAACGGCCCCACGGAGTCCTGCAGCCGGCTGAGCGCCTTGGCGTAGGCCGGCGGGATGAGGTCGGCCCGGGTCGACAGCAGCTGGCCCAGCTTGATGTAGGTGGGGCCCAGCTTCTCGAGGTCGTCGGCCAGCTCCTCGGCCTTGGGCGGCACCTCGATCTCGGAGGAGCCGTTGGAGTCGGCGAGGTCCTCCAAGCCGGCCTGGCGTACCAGGTCGGAGCGTCCGTACTTGACGAGCAGGCGGACGACGTCGCGGTAGCGCCCGAGGTGTTGGGTCCGCAGCGAGAGCGCCATCGCCACTCGCTGTACCCGGCCACCGGCCGACCAACCCCGTCGCCCAGCGCCCCTGCCCCACCCTCGGACCGTCACCCCACTGCCGGCGCCGTTCGTCCGTGGCCCCCTCGACCGGCCCCGTCGCCGAACCTCTCCTGGAGATGTGGCTACAACTGCTCGGGAACAGGTGGCTACAACGGGGAGGGACACCGGCGATGGAAGTCGGCGTTCGCGAGTTGCGCAACAACCTGAGTCGGTACCTCGAGCGGGTCCGCGGCGGGGAGGAGGTCGTGGTGACCGACCGCGCACGACCGATCGCCCGCGTGCTCCAGATGAGCGGAGAGCGGGCGATCGACCGGCTCGTCCGTGAGGGCAAGGTGACACCGGCGAAGACGCGCACGCGAAGCCGCCCAACACCCGTCAAGACCGCCGGCACCGTCTCGGATCTCATCGCCGAACAGCGGCGGTGATCGCGTACTTCGACACTTCCGCCGTCGTCCCGCTCCTCATCGACGAGGCCGGTTCTGATGCTGCGGGTGACGCGTGGGACGGCGCCGTTCGCCTGGTGAGCGTTCGTCTCGTGCGGGTCGAAGCTCGTGCTGGCCTGGCCCACGCGGCGCGTACCCGAAGGATCTCGGCCGCCCAGCTCCGGGTGTTCGTTCGCGACCTCGACGATCTGCTCGCTCAGCTCGAGTTCGTGGATGTCGACGACGACCTCATGCGAAGCGCGGGCCACCTGGCCGAGTCATACGCGCTGCGCGCCTACGACGCCGCGCATCTCGCCGCGGCGCTGACGTTTGCTTCCGAGGATCTCGTCGTGGTTGCGGGCGACCGCGAGCTGATCTCCGCTGCCGAGGCCGCCGGGCTTGCCACGGCGGCGGTCCGCTGGACATGACGCCCATGGCCAACGGCGAGCGGAAGAGCGGGCGGACCGGCGCTCTCGTGTAGCCGCCTGAAGATCGCTCTTGACCGAGCACAGGATGGCGGGTCCGTCCCAGTCGAGGATGCCGGCGATGGCGGCGGTCGTCTTTCGGGAGCGGGTCGGCCCGACGAGGGCGACAGCGCCGCGTCCGCTCGCGCGGCGGCGACCACGCCACGCGCGGGTGATTCCGTGGCGACAAGGCGACGGCCCACACG
>JALYMX010000276.1 GCA_030773495.1 Actinomycetota bacterium
CCGGCCAGCTTGGCCAGCCGCTCCTGGAGCTTCTCGCGGTCCCAGTCGGAGGTGGCGTCCTCGATCTCCTTGCGGAGCTGGTTGCTCCGGGCCTTGATCTCGTCGGGGGAGCCGCCGCCCTCGATGATCGTCGTGGTGTCCTTGGTGACGATCACCCTGCGGGCGCTGCCCAGCATGTCGAGGGTGGCGCCCTCGAGCTTCACGCCGAGCTCGGCCGAGACCAGCTGGCCGCCGGTGAGGATGGCGGCGTCCTGCAGCATGGCCTTGCGCCGCTCGCCGAACCCGGGGGCCTTGACGGCGACCGAGGTGAACGTGCCGCGGATCTTGTTGACCACCAGGGTGGCGAGGGCCTCGCCCTCCACGTCCTCGGCCACGATGAGGAGGGGACGCGACGTCTGCATGACCTTCTCCAGCACCGGCACGATCTCGTGCACGCCGGAGATCTTCGAGTTGGCGAACAGGATGAACGCGTCCTCGAGGACCGCCTCCTGGCGCTCGGGGTCGGTGACCAGGTACGGCGAGAGGTAGCCCTTGTCGAACTGCATCCCCTCGGTGAACTCGAGCTCGAGACCGAAGGTGTTCGACTCCTCGACGGTGACCGTGCCGTCCTTGCCCACGCGGTCGATGGCGTCGGAGAGCACCTCGCCGATGGTGGCGTCGGCGGCCGAGATGGACGCCACCTGGGCGACCTCGCTCTTGTCGTCGATCTCCTTGGCCTGGCTCCTGATCGACTCGACCGCGGCGGCCACCGCCTTGTCGATGCCCCGCTTCAGCACCATGGGGTTGGCGCCGGCGGTGACGTTGCGCAGCCCCTCGTGGACCAGGGCCTGGGCCAGCACGGTGGCCGTGGTGGTGCCGTCACCGGCGATGTCGTTGGTCTTGGTGGCGACCTCCTTCACCAACTGGGCGCCCATGTTCTCGAAGGGATCCTCGAGCTGGATCTCCCGGGCGATGGTGACCCCGTCGTTGGTGATGGTGGGGGCGCCGAACTTCTTCTCGAGCACGACGTTGCGCCCCTTGGGTCCCAGCGTGACCTTGACGGCGTTGGCCAGGCGGTTGACGCCCGTTTCGAGGCCTCGCCGGGCGTGCTGTTCGAACCTGAGAACCTTGGGCACTTACTTGCCCACCTTGGCCAGCACGTCACGGCCGGTGAGGATCAGCAGGTCCTCGCCGTCGATGGTGATCTCGGTCCCGCCGTACTTCGAGTACACGACGCGGTCGCCGACTTGGAGGTCGAAGGGGACGATCTCCCCGGTGCTCTCCGCCCGCCGGCCCGGGCCCACGGCCAGCACCTCGCCCTGCTGCGGCTTCTCCTTGGCCGTGTCGGGGATGACGAGACCCGACGCAGTGGTCTCCTCGGACTCCACGGGGCGGACCACGATCCGGTCCTCGAGCGGTTGCAGGTTCATGTTCTGGCCCTCCGGCGTCTCGTTAGCACTCTCACCTGTCGAGTGCTAACGATACGCGCGGCCCGCGCGGACGGCAAGTGGCGCCGAGGACTAGGAGACCAGCGGCAGGCCCAGGTTGGGGTCGGCGCCGGCGTCGAGCGGCGTGGGGCCGTCGGACCGGAGCCGCCACCAGGCGGCGGCGGCGACCATCGCCGCGTTGTCGGTGCACATGGACCTGCTGGGCAGGAAGCCCCGCAGCCCGTCGTCGATGCAGGCGTCGAGGATGCGCTCGCGAAGCCGGGAGTTGGCGGCCACGCCGCCGCCCAGGACGATGCCCGTCGCCCTCACCTCGGCCGCCGCCCGCCGGGCCTTGGTGACCAGCACGTCGACCACGGCCTCCTGGAACGACGCCGCCACGTCGGCGGGCGCCACGTCGGGGTGCTTGCGCACGTAGGTGATGACCGAGGTCTTGATGCCGCTGAACGAGAAGTCGTACCCCTCGCGCAGCAGGCCGCGCGGGAACGCCACGGCCGACGGGTTGCCCTCCAGGGCCAGCCGATCGATGGCCGGCCCGCCCGGGTAGCCGAGGCCGAGGAACCGCGCCACCTTGTCGTACGCCTCGCCGGCGGCGTCGTCGATGGTGGTGCCGAGCAGGCGGTACCGGCCGTGGCCCTCCATCACCACGAGCATGGTGTGGGCGCCGGAGACGAGGAGCACGACGAGGGGCGGCTCGAGGTCCGGTTCCTCGAGGAAGGCGGCGTAGAGGTGGGCCTCGAGGTGGTTGACGCCCACGAACGGCACGTTCCACACCAGGGCGAGCGCCTTGGCGGCGCTGAGGCCCACGAGGAGCGACCCGATGAGCCCGGGCCCGACGGTGGCGGCGACGCCACCCAGCCCGGGGCCGTCGACGCCGGCCTCCACGAGCGCCTCGGCGATGACCGGGGTGAGCAGCTCGACGTGGGCCCGGCTGGCCAGCTCGGGGACGACGCCGCCGAAGATGGCGTGGAGGTCCACCTGGCTCCTCACGACGGAGGAGAGGACTTGCTGGCCGCCGGCCACCACCGCGGCCGCCGTCTCGTCGCAGGACGTCTCGATGCCGAGGATGGGCGCGCCGAGGACGGGCGCGCCGAGGACGGGCGGCGTGGGCGGCACCGGCGCCGGCCCGGCGCTCACCGAGCGCCTCCCGCCCGCGCCTCGATGCGGGCCAGCCGGCGCTGGTACGCGTCACCATCGATGTCGTGGGCCCACATCACCAGGGCGTCCTCGTTCGTCTCCACGTAGTAGTTCTTGCGCACGCCGGCCGGGGCGAAGCCGAACTTGCGGTACAGGGCCTGGGCGGGCCCGTTGCTCACCCGCACCTCGAGCGTGAGGTGGCGCGCCCCCCGCTCGACGGCGGCGCGGGCGATGTTGGCCAGCAGCCGCGTCCCGATCCCCCGGCGGTGCCACGCGGGATCGACGGCCAGCGTCGTGATGTGGGCGTCCTCTCCGGTGATGAGGAGCCCCGAGTACCCGGCGACCACGCCGTCGATCATGGCCACGGTGTACATGCGGGTAGAGCGCAACGCCAACTCGCTCATGAACAGCCGCAGCGTCCACGGCCGCGGGTAGACCTGGGCCTCGATGCGCAGCACGCCCCGCAGGTGCCGGCGGCGCATGGCCACCAGCTCCACGGCCGGGGCGCGGGGAGCGGGCTCGGGGACGCGCGCGGCCACGGTCAGCGCGTCGTCGCGGAGCACCGGGGAGGCGGCTCAGGCACTTCGCTGCCGCTCCCAGTTGATCTCGGCGTCGGCCTTGCGAAGGTACAGCGGCTCGAGCTCCGAGGGCTGCACGAACTCCTCGCGCACGGCACGGGCGTGGGCCAGCTGGACCAGGGCGGCCGGCGACGGGTGGGCGAAGGCGCCGTCGGCCAGCTCGAGGTGGCGGGCGTCGTTGAAGGCGGCGGCGTAGCGCAGGGCGCCGTCGCCCACCAAAAGGCAGTCCTCGCCCGTGGCCATGAGCTCCGAGGCCAGCTCGCCGGGCGAGCACACCCGGGGGCCGGCGACGCGCTGGACACCGCCGGGGACGGGCCGGTACAGCGAGCAGAACACCTCGCCGCGGCGGGCGTCGAGGACGGTGCCGATGAGGCTGCCGGCGTGCTGGAGCGGGAAGGCCAGCAGGTCGAGGCTGGACAGCCCCACCATGGGCACCCGGAGGGCCTGGGCGAAGGCCTTGGCCGCCGCCACGCCCACCCGCAGCCCGGTGAAGAGCCCGGGGCCGACGTCGACGGCCACGACGCTCACCTCGTCGAGGTCGATGTGCGCCGAGCGGCAGACGAAGTCGACGGCGGGGACGAGGGTCTCGGCGTGCCGGCGCCCGCGGGTCGCCGTGAACGAGGCGAGCACGCCCTCCACGCCCCCGAGGGCGCACCCCACCTGGAGCGTGGCCGTCTCCACGCCCAGGATGATCACGGCACCCACCTGCCGAGCGAGGCCTGCAGCGCCGCGGCGCGCGACGCCCACGACGGCCCCACGACGCGCACGCCGACCCGCCGGTCGTCGTCGGCCTCGCCGAACTCGAGCCGCACCTCGAGGTAGTCGGCGGGCAGGACCGGGGCGATGGTGTCGCCCCACTCCACCAGGGCCACGGCGCCCTCGTCGAGGAGCTCCGGCAGGTCGAGGTCGGAGACCTCCTGGAGGTCGTCGATGCGGTAGGCGTCGCAGTGGACGAGGGTCAGCCGCCCCCGGTAGGTGCGCACCAGGATGAAGGTGGGGCTGACGATGGGCTCGGCGATGCCGAGGGCCCGGCCGAAGCCCTGGGCCAGTGCCGTCTTGCCGGCGCCCAGCTCGCCCGACAGCAGGATCACGTCGCCCGGGCGGGCCAGGGCGGCCAGCGCCCCGCCCAGCTCGCGCGTGTCGTCGACGGACTTGGTGAACGCGGTGATCACACCGACACCGCCAGGTGCTCCTTGGCCCGCACGAGGTCGGCCCGCATCCCGGCGATGACCTCGCCGGTGGCGCCGGTGCGCAGCACGAACGACGGATGGTACGTGGGGACGACGACGGCGTCGCCGTACGGGTAGGCCCGCCCGCGGAGCGTCTTGATGCCGGCCGTGGTGTCGAGGAGCAGGCGGGCGGCGAAGTTGCCGAGCGTGACCACGACGCGGGGCGCGACCAGGGCGATCTGGCGCTCGAGGTACGGGCGGCAGGCGGCGACCTCCTCGGGGTGCGGGTCGCGGTTCCCGGGCGGCCGGCACTTCACCACGTTGGCGATGTACACCTGCCCACGCGCCAGCCCCAGCTCCTCGCGCACCAGCCGGTCGAGCAGCTGCCCGGAGCGGCCCACGAACGGCTCGCCGCGCAGGTCCTCCTCCCGCCCGGGGCCCTCGCCGACGAACATGAGGTCGGCGGCGGGGTCACCGACGCCGAACACCACGGTGGTGCGGCCGGCGGCCAGCGGGCAGCGGGTGCAGCCGGCGGCCTCGCGCTCGAGCTCGGCGAGGAGCACGCCGCCGATGCTACCCCCCGGCGCGGGACGAGCCGGCGGGGCGGGTGCGCGCGCAGGCACTCGGCGACGGTGCTGCGGCACGTGGACGTCAGGCGTCGACGGGGAGCACGCCCTGGGCGCCGGGCGTGAGCGAGGCGGCGCCCACGTGCCGGCGGGGGACGCGCGGGCCGATCCCGCACAGCACCTCGTAGGCGATGGTGCCCAACCGCTCGGCCCACTCCTCGGCGGTGATCTCCTCGCTCCCCTGGCGCCCGAGCAGGACGACCTCGTCGCCCACCGCGACGGAGGCGTCGGGCCCGCAGTCGACCAGCACTTGGTCCATGGTCACGGTGCCGGCCAGCGGGCGGCGCCGGCCGCCCACCAGCGCCTCCCCGCCCACCTCCGACAGCCGGCGGGGGACGCCGTCGGCGTAGCCGAGAGGCACGGTGGCCAGCACCGACCCCTCGGCCACCTCGTAGCGCCGGCCGTACGAGACCCGCTCGCCGCCCGGCAAGCTCCGGGTGAGGCTCACCCTGGCGGCGAGGGACAGCGCCGGGCGCAGGTCGACGCGACCGGCCAGCGCCGGGCCCGGCGGGTGCCCGTAGACGGCGATGCCGCAGCGAACGAGGTCGTAGCGGGCCGCGGGGTGGGCGATGGCCGCCGCCGAGTTGGCCACGTGCAGCACGTCCGGCCGCACCCCCTCGCCCGCGAGCACGTCGCGCACCTTTTCGAAGCGGGCCAGCTGGACGGCGGTGACGTCGTCCTGGCCGGGCTCGTCGGCCACCGCCAGGTGGGTCCACAGGCCCTCGAGGCGCAGCCCCCGTGCCTCGCCCACCGCCTTGGCCAGGGCGGCGGCGTCGGCGGGGTCGGCGCCGACGCGGTGCATCCCCGTGTCCACCTTGAGGTGGACGCCGAGCGGGGACCGGC
>JALYMX010000277.1 GCA_030773495.1 Actinomycetota bacterium
CCCGGGCGCGTACCCGGCGGGAGCGGGGCCGACCCCCGCCGCCACGTTCCGAAGCGACCCGATGGCCGGCGACACCGCCGTCGTCGGGCCGCTGGCGGCCACGCTGTTCGCTGCCGCCAGCGCCCCAGACACCTCGTTCTTCGTGCAGGTGCTGGACGAAGCGCCCGACGGGAGCCGCTCGTACCTCCAGCGCGGCCTCCTCAAGGCCAGCCACCGCTCCCTCGCCCCGTCGCGCGGTGACCGCACGCCCGACGGCCGGGTCTACCGGCCCCACCATCCGCACACCGACCCGACGCCAGTGACGCCGGGCCGGGTCGAGGAGTACCTGGTCGAGGTCTTCCCCGTCGGCCATGTGTTCCGCGCCGGGCACCGGATGGTCGTGACGGTCTCGTCGCCCCCGGCCGTCGACGGCGTGTGGGCCTACGAACCCACGCCACCCGGCGTCGTGACGATCCACGCCGACGCCGCCCGCCCGTCGCGCCTGCTCGTCCCCGAGGTGCCCCTGGCCCGGGTGGCCTTGGGCCCGGCGCCGCCCTGCGGGGCCCAGGACGGCGTCCGCTGCGCGGCCCAGTAACGAGGGGACCCGGGTACCGTGGAAGGGTGCCCACGGGCCGAGACGAGCGCATCAGCCTGGAACCCTGGCGCCGGCATGCCGTCTCCGGGGTCGTCGTCACCGCCGTCGCCCTGGGTCTGCGCACCGCCGTGGAAGGCGTGCCCGACCCTTCGCCGGTGGTGGTCGAGGCCGGAGGCGAGCCGGCGGCCCCGCCGCGGGCCCTCGAGCTCCACTTCGACGCCGGTTCGCCCGCCGAGACGTGGGTCGTGGTGCGGCCCCACCTCCTCGCTTCGGGCAGGCGATGACCAGGCTGACCACGATGGACGCCACGGAGCGCCGCTGGTCCATGGCGGCCGCCGCCGTCGGCGCCCTCACCTCCATCATCCTGTGGGCGCCGGCGTTCGACCGGCAGGCCGGCGTGGTGCTGGCCCTCATCGGGGTCGCCATGTCGGCGCTGCTGGCCCTGGCCGCCCGCGCCGGGAGCCGCCTCCTCACCGGGATCGCCGCCGTGCTGTTGTCGTTCGGGCCCTGGGGCTTCGCCTGGATCGTCGGCGTGCCGTACCTGGTGCTGGCCGGGTGGTTGGCGGTGCGGGCGGGACGGGCGCGCGCCGCGGCCGCCGTCACCGCGCCCGCCGTCGAGGAGCGAGCGGCGCCGGCCACCGGCGCGCGTCGCAGCACACGCCCTGAGCCCAACAAGCGCTATACGCCCCCGCAGCACCCCCGTTGAGGCCCACGAGAACGCCGATGCAGGTCAGACAGCGACAAGTGTCGAATAATCGGGGCCTGGGCATCGTCTCTTCAGAAGCGAAGGCTGAGTGACTCCCTCCTTCGAGGACTTCCACCGATCGAAGGCCAAGCATGCCCTCCACTACGCGCGCGCCATCCTCGGCTCCGATGCGGCGGAAGACGTCTGCCAGGAAGCCTGGTTCAAGGCCTGGAGGGCCTGGGGCTCGGCCGACCCCGAGAAGCTCGACACCTGGCTCCTGGCCATCGTCCGGAACTGCTGCTTCGAGCGGCTGCGCAGCGACAAGCCGTCCGCCGTGCTCACCGAGGCCGACACGGTCCCGGTCGCCCCGCCCGACGAGGTGGTCGTCGCCGCCCTCGAGCTGGCCGCCGCCTGGGTCCTCCTCCAGCGGCTGTCCCCGCCGCTGCGCGAGGCGCTGTGGCTCCGCGAGGTCATGGACCTCTCCTACGCCGAGATCGCCGAGGTCCAGCGCGTCCCGGTGGGCACTGTGATGTCGCGCCTGCACGCCGCCCGCCGCAAGGCGCTCCGCCTCCTCGGGCCGAGGAGCAAGCGGTGATCGTGCGCCGCCATCCCGGCAAGGTCGCGCTCGGCGCCTGGTTCGACGGGGAGGGCAGCGGTCGCACCGGCGCCCACGTGGCCCGCTGCGGGCGCTGCCAGCGCCACGTCTCGGAGCTGGCCCGGCTGCGCTCGTGGCTGCGCGCCCAGCCGTTCGTGGCCATGGGCGACGACGACGAGGACCGCGTCGACGTCCACGCCAACGCCGGCCGCCGCACCGGCCGCCGCCCCCTCGGTCTCGTCGCCGCGCTGGTGATGGCGTTCGCCCTCGTCGCCGAGCGCTCCCAGCCCCACAGCGACGCCCCCGTCGCCTTCGCGCCGCCCAGCACCGCCGCCGGCGCCCGCACGGCACCCCCCACCGACGCGCTGCCCGAGGTTCCCGCCACCGGTGACCCCGAGGTGGCCGCCGTGGCGCCGAGCTCCCCTCCGCAGCTCTCCGTCGCCGAGCAGGCCCGGGCGAGGGCGGCTGCGCCCCGGGCAACGGAGCCCCTGCGGCTCGGCTTGGTCGTGCCTCGAAGCGGCGCCATGGCCGCCGAGGGCGACGAAGTGGTCAAGGTCGTCCGCCAGCGGGTCGACGCCGCCAACCAGGCCGGCGGCGTCGCCGGCGTGCCCGTCGAGCTCGAGGTGGCGCCCGCCGAGGACGCCGCGGCGGTGGCCGCCATGGCCGCTCGGGTGCGAGCGCTGGTCGGCGGCTTCGGGGTGGCCACTGCCCCCGACGCCCTCTGGCTCCTCCCGGCCGACACCTCGATCGTCGGCCCCAAGGTCGTCCCCGCCGAGATGGCCGCCCGCCAGGCGGGCGCCCACCTGGCCGGGGTCCTGCGCCAGCAGGGCCTGCAGGGCCCGGTGGGCGTGGTGGTGGGCAGCGGGCCCGACGCCGCGCTGGCCGCCGGCCTGGCCACGCGGGTGAGCACGACGACGGTGAAGGCCGGCGAGGACGGCACCTGCCTGGCCGAGGTGACGACGCTCGCCCGCTCGGGGGCCGCTGCCCTCGCCGTGGCCGGCAGTCCCGACCTGGCCGCCAGCTGCCTCAGGGCCGCCTCCCGCGTGGCGTGGGACCGCAGCTTCGGCTCGGTGCTGGCCCCCTCCGCCGCCTACGCCGGCCTCCAGGACCTGCCCGAGGCACTCGGGGCCCGCACCGTGCTCAACCTGCCGTGGCCCACCTCGACGGCGCCGGGCGCTGCCCGCTTCCGGGCCACCGCCCTGTCGACCTCGTACCGAGCGCTCGTCTCGTACGCGGCGACCGAGCTCGCCATCGACGTGGCCCGCCGCCACGACGACCTTTCGCTCGACTCGGTGGCCGCCGGCGACTGGCGCAGCGACCTGTTCGACCTCAGCGGCACCTCGAGCCGGGCCACCACCCTGGTCGTCGCCTTCCTCGGTAGCTGGCTGATCGCCGGCTGATCGCTCGACGGCGGGTGATCCCCGGGTGACCGCCGGTGATCGCCGGGTGATCGGGCGGAGCGCCGGCGTTCAGGGGCTGACGCCGAGCGCCGAGCGCAGGAACTGCAGGAGCTGGTCGCGGCGGCGGACCAGGTCGCGAGCGGTCGGCTCGAACCCGAGGGCCCGCAGCACCTCCACCTCGGTGGCCATGCCCAACACGGCCGAGTAGGCGGCCAGCAGCACGAGGCGAGGATCCTGGGGCCGCATGCGCCCGGCCGCCATCTCCTCGCCGAGGAACCCCGTGGCCCGAACCATGAGCGGCTCGAGGGCGCAGAGCAGCCGGGTCGCCGCCGGCGGCCCGAGGCGGCTCGCCTCCCGCACCACGCCGAGCAGCTCCGGGCGCCGCACCGACAGCCGGAACACCGACTTGACGATGGCCTCGACCCGGACCCATCCCTCGCCGGCCCGTGACAGCGCCCGCTCGAGGGCGGCGGCCAGCTCGGCGGCGGCGCGGTCGACCACGGCGTCGAGGAGGACGTCCTTGCTGGGGTACCAGTAGAGGATGGTCTGCTTGCGCAGGCCGAGGCCGGCGGCCAGGGCGTCGAGGGAGGTGGCCTCGTAGCCCCGGGTGCCGAACGACTCGACGGCCGCGGTGAGCACCCGCTCCCCCGTCGTCGACCGGTGCATCTACCGGATGGTAGAGCGAGAGGGGCCAGGATGCAGTGCCGGTCTACCAACTGGTAGACATCACCCTCGTGATCACCGCCGCTCTCGACGGCAAGCGCGTCGCCGTCACCGGCGCCACCGGCTTCCTGGGCACCTGCCTGGTCGAGCGGCTGCTGCGAGGCGTCCCCGGCTGCGAGGTGGTCGTGGTGGTACGGGGCGGGCGGCGGACCTCGGCCGAGGAGCGGGTGCGGCGCGAGATCCTGCGCAACGACTGCTTCGACCGGCTCCGGGGCGAGCTGGGCGACGGCTTCGACGCCGAGATGGGGCGGCGGCTGTCGGCGGTGGACGGGGACGTGTCGGTGGACGGCCTGGGGCTCGACGACGCCGGCCGGGCGGCGCTGGCCTCGTGCGACGTCGTCGTCCACTCCGCCGCCTCGGTGAGCTTCGACTCACCCCTCGACGCCGCCGTGGAGGTGAACCTCCTCGGCCCCGCCCGGGTGGCCGCCGTGCTCGACGCCGAGCCCGGGCCGCCCGCCCACCTGCTGGCCGTCTCCACGGCGTACGTGGCGGGCACCCGCCGGGGCGCCTCGCCCGAGGCCCTGCTGCCCGACACGCCGTTCGCCATCGAGGTCGACTGGGAGGGCGAGGTGGAGGCGGCGCGGCGGGCCCGCGCCGACGCCGACACCGAGAGCCGCCGGCCGGAGCAACTGGCCCGCTTCGCCAAGCAGGCCCGGGCCGAGCTCGGCGCCGCAGGAGGCCCACTGCTGGCCGAGAAGCTCGAGAAGCTGCGCCTGGACTGGGTGCGCGACCGCATGGTGCAGGCGGGCAAGTCCCGGGCCCAGGCGCTGGGGTGGCCCGACGCCTACGCCTACACCAAGGCCCTCGGCGAGCGGGCCCTGCTCGCCTCCCGCGGCGCCGTGCCGCTCACCATCGTGCGGCCCTCGATCATCGAGTCGGCCCTGGCCGAGCCCCGCCCCGGGTGGATCAGGGGCTTCCGCATGGCCGAGCCGGTCATCATCTCCTACGGGCGTGGCCTGCTGAAGGAGTTCCCCGGGATCCCGGAGGGCGTGGTCGACGTGATCCCCGTCGACCTCGTCGTGGCCGCCATCATCGCCATCGCCGCCCGGGGACCCGACCCCGCCGGCCCCGACGTGTTCCAGGTGGCCTCCGGCGCCCGCAACCCGCTGCACTACCGGCGCCTGGTGCGCCTCGTGCAGACCTGGTTCGAGGAGCACCCCCTCTACGACGCCGACGGCCAGCCCATCGTCGTGCCCGAGTGGTCCTTCCCGGGCCGCGGCCGCGTTCAGCGCCAGCTGCACCGCGCCACCAGGGCCCTGTCCACCGCCGAGAAGGCCATCACCGCCCTTCCCATCCGCGGCCGCCAAGCCGAGCTCTCCTCGCGCCTCGAGGAGCGGCGAGTCCAGGCCGAGCGGGCCCTCGGGTACGTCGAGCTCTACGGTGCCTACGCCGAGACGGAGGCGGTGTTCCGCATCGACCGGCTGCTCGCCCTGTCGGCCTCGCTGTCCGAGGCCGATCGGGCGGCGTTCAGCTTCGATCCGGCCGTCGTGGACTGGCGGCACTTCGTCCAGGACGTGCACCTGCCGTCCATCGTCGCCCAGGCGCGCGTGCGGACCACGCCCGGGAAACGGCGAGGGCCGTCCCGGGGGGACCGGGGCCGGCGAGCGGTGCTCTCCCGCGACCGGCACATGGCGGCGTTCGACCTGGAGAACACGCTCATCGCCTCCAACGTGGTGGAGTCGTACGCCTGGCTGGCCACCCGCCGCCTGCCGGCCGAGGAGCGACTCCGCTTCGTGCTGCGCACCCTGCGCGAGGGGCCCGGCCTCCTGGCCCTCGACCGTCGCGACCGGGGCGACTTCCTCCGCCACTTCTACCGCCGGTACGAGGGCGCGCCGCGCCAGCAGGTGGAGGAGGACGCCTGGAAGATGTTCTCCGGGCTGATCCTCACGAAGGCCTTCCCCGCCGGCATCCGCCGAGTTCGTGAGCACCGCGCCCTCGGGCACCGCACCGTGCTGATCACCGGCGCCCTCGACTTCGTCATCGAGCCCCTGCGCCCGCTGTTCGACGACATCGTGTGCGCCAAGCTCGGCTGCGACGCCGGCGGTCATCTCACCGGCGAGCTGCTGGCCGGGCCTCCCACCGGGGAGGCCCGTGCCCTGGTCATGGCCGACTACGCCGAGGCCGAGAACCTGCGGCTGGAGGAGTCCGTGGCCTATGCCGACTCGGCGTCGGACCTGCCGATGCTCGAGGCCGTCGGCCACCCCGTCGCCGTCAACCCCGAGGCCAAGCTGGCCACCATCGCCCGCAAGCGGGGCTGGCACGTGGAGCAGTGGGCCAAGGCCCCCGGCGGCCCCCGCCCCCTGCTCCCCATCGGGCCCCTCCTGCACGCCCACTCCCGCTCTGGAGTACATAGCGGGCCGAAAGGGCCCGCTATGTACTCGGGAACGACCGGGGGTGAGCGGTGAAGGCGCTGGTGTACGAGCGGTCGCTGCCCCGCTTCGCGGCGGCGCGGGTGGCGTCGGGGCTGGCGGCCGGCGCCGGGGCACGGGTGGGGCCCCTGCGGCTGGCCGACGTGGACGAGCCGGCGCTGCCCGGTCCGGGGTGGCACCGGGTGCGCCCGCGGTTGGCCGGGATCTGCGGGTCCGACCTGGCCACCGTGGACGCCCGCAGCAGCCGGTGGTTCGAGGGCGTGGTGAGCTTCCCCTTCGTACCCGGCCACGAGGTGGTCGGGGACCTCGACGACGGCACCCGGGTCGTCCTCGAGCCGGTGCTGGCCTGCGCGGCGCGCGGCATCGACCCTCCCTGCCCGGCCTGCGCGGCCGGCGCCAACGGCAACTGCGAGCGGATCGCCTTCGGCGCCCTGGCCCCCGGGCTGCAGACGGGGTACTGCGCCGACACCGGGGGTGGGTGGTCGCATGCCCTGGTGGCCCACGAGAGCCAGCTGCACCGGGTGCCCGAGGACATGAGCGACGAGGCCGCCGTCATGGTGGAGCCCACCGCCTGCGCCGCCCACGCCGTCGTCTCGGCGGACGTGCCGGAGGGCGCGGTCGTGGCCGTGCTCGGCGCCGGCACCCTGGGGCTGTGCACGGTCGCCGCCCTCCGGCGCCTGGCCCTGCCGGGCACCGTCATCGCCGCCGCCAAGCACCCCGAGCAGCGCCGCTTGGCCGCTGCCCTGGGCGCCGACGTGGTCGTCGACCCGGCGGAGACGGCCCGCGCCGTGCGCCGCCACACGCGGTCGCTGGCGGTGGACGACCGGCTCACCGGGGGCGCCGACGTGGTGGTGGACTGCGTGGGCAGCGAGGACTCGCTGGCCCAGGCCCTGGCCGTCGTGCGCCCCCGGGGCACCATCGTGCTGGTGGGGATGCCGGGCAGCGTGCGGGTCGACCTCACCCCGCTCTGGCAGCGCGAGGTGCGCCTCGCCGGGTCCTACGCCTACCGCTCCACCACCTTCGCCACCGCCTTCGACCTGGTCGCCGCCGCCGGCCTGGAGCGCCTGGTGTCGGCGCGCTACCCGCTGGAGCGCTGGCGGGAGGCGCTGGACCACGCCGCGTCGGCGGGACGCCGGGGCGCCGTCAAGATCGCCTTCGACCTCCGTACCTCCAAGAGGAGCCGCTGATGCCCCGACCGGGGTTCGTCCTCGACGTCGACCGCTCCACCCCGCCGGCGCTGTTCTGGCACGGCGAGCAGTTCCGCATGGAGCGGCTCCCGGTCGGCTCGCGGATCGTGTACCCACCCGAGCCCCTGGCCCCGCTGGCCGACCCCGACGCCGCCATCCGCCACGCCCTGCTCCATCCCCTGGGCGACAGCCAGCCGCTGCCCACCCTGCTGCGCCCCGGCATGCGCCTCACCATCTGCTTCGACGACGTTTCCCTCCCCCTCCCTCCCATGCGCCGTCCCGACATCCGCCAGCGGGTGATCGAGGCGGTGCTCGACATGGCGGCGGCGGCCGGCGTGGACGACGTCGTGCTCATCGCCGCGCTGGCCCTGCACCGGCGCATGACCGAGGCGGAGCTGCGCCACGCCCTGGGCGACCGCGTCTACGACGCCTTCGCCCCGGCCGGGCTGCTCACCCAGCTCGACGCCGAGGACCCCAACGCCATGCTGCACCTGGGCTGCACCGAGGCCGGCGAGGACGTCGAGATCAGCAAGCGGGCGGCCACCAGCGACCTGGTCGTCTACGTCAACATCAACCTGGTCGCCATGGACGGCGGCCACAAGAGCGTGGCCACCGGCCTGGCCTCGTACCGCTCTCTGCGCCACCACCACAACGTGCGCACGCTGCAGCACAGCCGCTCGCTCATGGACCACAAGCGCTCCGAGCTGCACACCAGCAACTGGCGCATGGGCCGCCACATCGCCGCCCAGGGCGTGAAGGTCTTCCAGATCGAGACCACCCTCAACACCGACACCTTCCCCGACCAGTTCGCCTTCTTGATGAAGCGGGAGTGGGAGTGGAACGCCCGGGACCGGGCGTCGTACCTGGCAGTCAGCCGCTCGCTGGACCGCACGCCGGCCCGCCTGCGCACGGCGATCTTCCAGTCCATCAAGTCGCCGCACCAGATGACGAGCGTGCAGGCCGGCGAGGTCGAGGCGGTGCACGAGGTCACCACGGCCAACGTCCACCGCCAGCAACTGGTGGAGGTGGAGGGCCAGACCGATGTGCTCACCATGGGCCTGCCCTACATCTGCCCGTACAACGTCAACTCGATCATGAACCCGATCCTGGTGGCCTGCCTCGGGCTCGGGTACTTCTTCAACCTCTACCGCGGCAAGCCGCTGGTGCGGGAGGGCGGCGTGGTGATCATGCACCACCCCACCCCCCGGGCCTTCCACCCCGTGCACCACCCGAGCTACATCGACTTCTACGACCAGGTCCTGGCCGAGACCACCGACCCGCTCGAGATGGAGGCCAAGTTCGAGGAGGCCTTCGCCACCGATCCGTGGTACATCCACCTCTACCGGACCAGCCACGCCTACCACGGGGTGCACCCGTTCTACATGTGGTACTGGTGCGCCCACGCCCTCCAGCACCTCGGCGGGGTGATCGTGGTGGGCGGTGACACCAGGGCGGTGCGCCGCCTGGGATTCAAGGCCGCCTCCACGTTGCAGGACGCCTTGGAGATGGCCTCCGACGTGGTCGGGCCCGACCCGTCGGTGACGCACCTGCACGCCCCGCCGCTGCTCATCGCCGACGTGAGATGAGGGCGCCCCGGCTCCGTGCCCGGTTCCCGCTCGGCCCGCCCACGTGGCCCGGCGGGGTCGAGCGGCCACCGGTGCGTCGCCGCACCGGCGTGGACTACGACACCGCATGGGCCCGCCGGTACCCGGTTCGCCTGGCCCGGGCCCTCGTGCTCGACGTGGTGACCCGCCCGGTGGTGCATGCGCTGGCCTCGCCCGACGTGGACGGCCTCGACCGCCTGGACGCGCTCGCCGCCCCCGCCATCTTCGCCCCCAACCATGCCAGCCACGTCGACACGCCCCTCGTGTTGACCTGCCTGCCCGAGCGGTTCCGGCACCGCACAGTTGTGGCCGCCGCCGCCGACCACTTCTTCGACAAGCGCTGGAAGGGCGGGGTGTGGGCGGTCTCCATCAACGCCATCCCGGTGGAGCGGGCCCGGGTCAGCCCGCAGTCGACCCGGCTGGCCGCCGGCCTCCTGCGGGACGGATGGAGCCTCGTCATCTTCCCCGAGGGGGGGCGCAGCCCCGACGGGTGGGGCCGCGCCCACCGGGCCGGCGCCGCCTACCTGGCGCTGCGCACCGGCGCCCCGGTGGTGCCCGTCCACCTGTACGGGACCAGGCACATCCTCAAGAAGGGCGGGAAGGGCCTGCGCCCGTCGGCCACCCAGGTCACCTTCGGGCATCCCATGCGGCCCGCCGAGGGCGAGGCCGCCCAGGACTTCGCCGCCCGCGTCGAGCGCGAGATCGCCGTGCTGGCCGACGAGCGGGCCAGCGGGTTCTGGGAGGCCCGCCGGCGG
>JALYMX010000278.1 GCA_030773495.1 Actinomycetota bacterium
CGGACGGTTTGGTGCCGGCCCGCCCTCCCGGTATCGTGGCGACCACGACGCGGGGTGGAGCAGTCTGGTAGCTCGTCGGGCTCATAACCCGAAGGTCGCGGGTTCAAATCCCGCCCCCGCCACCAAGAAACCCGCAGGTCAGGGCCGGTGCGAGAGCACCGGCCCTTCTGCTGCTGGGGCGATCTTCTACCGGATCTTCTACCGGACGGCGCGGCATAGGGATGCGAGTATCAGCACGTGACACCACACCGTTGCGGCTCCGAGTGGCGACCGCACGGAACGGCGGCCCGCTTCGTGGGGCGTTCGTGAGCATGAGGGCGGCGTCTCCAGGATGATCTCAGGCCGACGAAATGCTCGAGGGCGTCGGAGGCGCGCACCTGCCTGAGATCAGCATCGGCTTCTCTCTCAGGTCCTGCGATCGAGTGGCGCCTCGCCCGTCTGCAGAGGACTCTCGGTGATCATGAAGCCAATGTTTGGGCGAGCGCCTGTTGATAAAGCGATATCCCCGCCGCTGCGACGGCTCGTTGCCTGGCGCCCAGCCATCCGCGCGCTCGCGCCCATGGCGGCATACGCTCCCGGGGCGGGAAGTTGAGGGAAGGGAGCGGCCGCTTGAACCGAGAACCGAAGGAGGTGCTTACCGCGGCCGAGGCGGCCGAGCTGCTCCAGATCAGCATCAAGACCCTCCTGCGGCTCGCCCGCCGGGGCAACCTCCCGGGACAGAAGCTCGGCCGGTCGTGGCGCTTCGCACGCCGCGAGCTCTTGCTCCGCCTCAGCAGCGGCGTGGGGGCATAGGTGGGAGGCACCCGGCGATACGCGGCCGTGTCGCTGTTCGCGGGCTGCGGCGGGATGGACCTCGGGGCCGAGGAGTCCGGCCGCGCCCGCGTCGTCTGGGCGGTCGACAGCGAGTCCTGGGCCGTGCGCACCTACCGCCGGAACCTGGGCGGACACATCGTTCATGGAGACATCCGGGAGCTCGAGGTGCCCGAGGCTCCGTGCGACATCCTGCTCGCCGGCCCCCCGTGCCAAGACTTCTCGACCCTCTGGAACCACGACGGAGCGAAGACCGACCGAGGCAACCTCTTCCGGGAGGTGTCCCGCTTCCTAGCGGCAATGCGCCCGGCCGCCTTCATCGTCGAGAACGTCGTCGGTCTGCTCTCGGCCAATTTGGGCGCAGCATGGACGATCGTTCGGCACTCGCTCCGCGCTCCGACTGCCTTTATCGGCGAGCCCAGGGGGCTGCGCTATGACATCTCCGCGCAGGTGATCGACATGGCCGACCTCGGCGTGCCGCAGCATAGGGAGCGGCTGATCGTGATGGGCGTGCGGCGCGATCTCGGCATCCGCCTGCCCGTCGTTCCCACACCGTACGCGGGGTGTCACGTGACGGTCGCCGACGCCCTCGACGCCCGCCCGCTGGCGTGCGACGCGCCGAACCACGAGATCGGCCTGGACTCCGCCGATGTCGTCGAGCGCCTGAGGATGATCCCACCGGGCGGCAACTACCAGGTCATTCCGGAAGGCCACCCGCTTGCCGTGCGAGGCCTTATCAGCCACGTCTACCGGCGGCTCGACCCCGCCAAGCCGTCCTACACGATTATCGCCGGGGGCGGGGGCGGGACGCACGGATACCACCACCGGGACCCCAGGCGGCTGTCGAACCGCGAGAAGGCGCGGCTGCAGACCTTTCCGGACGACTTCGTGTTCGAGGCGGGCACGACGGGCAAGTCGGCGTACCCGCGTGTGCGCAAACAAGTCGGGAACGCCGTCCCCCCGAAGGCGGCGCAGGCCATCGTGGCGGCGATGGCCGCCGAGCTTCGCTCCGCCGGCGTGCCGACGCGCCCGGCGCGCGAGCTCCAGCAGGCCCGCCGCCGGGCCATCCACCTCGGAGCCGCACTGTCCGCCGAGGCGGAGGCGGCCGGGGCGTGAGTCCGCAGGAGGAGCTGCCAGTCGTCGCGGCGCTCCGGAAGCTATCGATCTTCGGAGCGGACCAGCTGGGCGCCTTCCGCGAGCACTTCGCTGAGCTGGCGGAGGTGCTTGGGGCGGACATCCCGACGCGGCTCGGCGTGCACCTCGAGCGGTGGGTCCGGGTCGGCGAGAGCGGGGCCTGCATACTCACGGGCAACGCCGGCACGGGCAAGACGGCCGCCGCCGAGGCCTTCTGCCGGGCGGCCGGAGGGCGCCCTCCGCGGCGCGAAGAGGATGGCCTCGTGGAAGTGGCCGCCGGGCGATGGGTCGCCAAGGATCTCTCGGGCCTGCCCGACGACGGGGCCCGGAGCGAGGCTCTGGCCCGCGCCCTCGAGCTGGGCGCCGGGGCCCAGGTGCTCGTCTGCGCGAACGAGGGCGTCCTGCGCGACGCCGCCGAAGCGCTCGGCTCCGAAGCCCTCAGCGAGCTGCTCGGGCGGGCGCTGCGCACAGGAGCCGCACAGGACGGCGGCGTCCTGATCGTCAACGTCAACCGCCAGCGGCCGACGGCGCCGGGGCTCTGGGAGGCGGTCGTCTCCTACGTGACGAGGCCCGAGCTTTGGGGGGGCTGCGACGGGTGTCCGCGCTCGGAGCGGGCGGGGTGCCCCTTCGTCGATAACGCCGAGCACCTCCGGGCGCCGGAGGCCCGCGCCGGATTGCGCAGGCTGATGCAGCTCGGAGCCGGGGAGGCCGTTCCCACGCTGAGGGAAGTCTTGGCGATACTGGCCCATGCCCTAATCGGCGGCGGAACCTGCGCCGAGGTGAAGGAGCGGGTGCGCGACCAGGGGCTCTCCGGGTTCTCGGCGGCCGAGGCCTACTACTCCCTGGCCCTGGGGGAGAGCCTGGCGGCCGAGACGGTCGAGCGATCGCCGCTCCTGGCGGGTATGCGGAGGGCGGGCCTGGGCACGATGGCGGACCTGGAGGCAGACAAATGGCTCCGCGACCCCACCGCCGCGCCGGCGGGCGTGCAGGCCCTGGCGGGCGCGCCCGACAACGGAGACGGCGAGCCGGAGCTCGCCGGCAGCCGCTCCCACCTCGATCGCGTCCGGACGATCGTCGGAACCATGACCTTCTACCGGCTCGGCGAGACCGTGACCACCTCCGAGGACGCCGCAAGGGTGGACGCCGCCGTGCACGCCCTCGTCGACGGCGAGCCCGCGGCGCTATCCCTGTGGCGGCGCCGCCTGTACTTCGAGGCGCCCGAGGCTCTGGGGGGAGGGGACGCGGCCGCGGGGAGGCTCCTCAGGTTCCGGTTCTTCGCCGGCCTACTGGACCTGGCCCGCCGGGCCGCCGCCGGGGCGGACACCGCAGTGGAGCTGGCCGAGCTGGTGAAGGGCCTCAACGTCCTCGTGACCGGCTTCGCCAGCCCGAACGAGGGCCTCCTCGTGCCGGACCCCTCGTGCCTCTTCGCCCGCAACCCCGGCTCCTTCCGGCCGGCCCGACCCTCGCTGATCCAGGGTCAAGTCGATGTTTCGCGTCTCTCGCTGGCGCCCCCCGACTCGGGCCTGGTGGAAGAGCTGCTCGACGTCGACCACATCGAGGTCGACCTCATCGTCGACGGCGACCCGCTCTTGGCCCTCCGGATAAGGCCGAGAATGTACGAGGCCATCCGCGAGGCGGCCGCCTACCAGGGGCCCGTCGGCCACGGGACGGCCGAGATGACCGACCTCAGGGGCTTCTACGGCCGCCTGGCGGCCTCCGAGGGACGGGACGATCGGCTGCGGGTGGCGGACCCCGGCTCGTCGCCGCCAGCGCTGGTGACGGTGACGCTGCCGCACTTCGGCCTGTGAGCCGCCGCCTCACGCCCGTCGCTGTGGCGGAGCGGCTCTTCGCCATCCCCCCCGACCGCGACGAGCGAGCCTCGCAGCTGTGTTCGGAGACGCTGCTCACTCTCGCCGAGAACGGATACGCCGCGCCGGCGGGGGACCCTCGCAGCCCGAAGCGCCAGCGCTTCGCCGTGCGGTCGCTGGCGCTGAGCCTCAACTTCCTGGAGGACCGGGCCGCTGGGCGCGCCGGCCGCAGCGACCTCACGCCGCAGGCATACGGAGCGCTGCTGGCGCGCGGCGACGAGGTGCGCGACTCCGCAAACCTGCGGCTGGCCAAGCAGGCGATGGAGGGCCTCGTGGACCCCTCGACCCAGGCCGGGCAGCGGGGGACGTGGCTGCTCCTGCCCTTCCACGAGGCCCTCCTGTGGTACGACGCCCGGCGCCAGCAGGGCCGGGGATGGGGCGTCCGCAAGGTTTACATGCGGGGCTCGGGAATCACCCTTGCCCGGCTGCTCCTCGACCCCCCGAGCTCCAGCGCTCGCGCCGCCGGGCTCGTCGCCGTCTCGATGCTGCGCGACGCCCTGCGCCAAGCTTCGCCGCTGGCCACGGTGGCCGACCACCTCGAGTCGGCCCTGGATGACGCCGAAGACCCCGAGGTCCAAGACGACGAGAAGGCGGCTTGGGCTGCGGGCGGCGCCGCCCGCCTGGCGCCGCTGGCCGAGCGGGTCTGCCGCCACGCCGAGGGGATCATGGCCCAGGCCGCTGCGAGCGGCCCCGCGCGGGTCTGGCAGCTGCGGACGATGCTGGCGCTTGACTTGGCCCTCCACGCCTTGGGGGCGGCTCGGGACGCGACCGACGTCCCCGTCCGCGCCCGCCATCTCCTCCTCGTCTTCGGCGGGCCAGCGCGGGCCGAGAACCGTGTTAGGCAGCGATCGGAGGGGTCGTACCGCACGGCGCGCATTCTCATCCGCGAGGCGACGGTCCGCGCGCTCAGCGATGCGATGCAGGAGATCACTGCCGGCGGGGGGCCGGAGGGCGGGTGGCTGGGCGAGTTCGAGGTCCGCCGCCAGCCCAAGCCGGAGATCAGTGCCGTGGTGCGAGAGCTCAGCGCCGCAGGCGCGCGCGACTTCGAGCGCCTGGCGCGCGAGGCGTTCCATGGGGCGAACTACGACCGCAGCGGCGACGGGTTCCGGGTTCTGCTGGAATCGGTGGGCATGCTCACCGGAACGGGGGCCTACCGGTACCTCACGGCCACCCCGGATCTCCTCGGAGCGATGACCGGCGCGCTGTCGGCGCGGATGCCGATGCCCTCCGACGAGTTCTGGCAGGCCGTCTTCGACGAGTGGGGCCTCCTCGTCGGACCGGACCAGCTTGCCTCGACGAGCCTCGCCGGCCAGCTCGACGGGGCCGACCTTGCTCGCAACGCCCGCCGGGCGGAAGCGGTCCTCGCCGACGCAGGGATGGCCGTGGCCCTATCGGACCGCACGACGCTTGTGGGGGAGCGCGCGGTGAGGCGGCGGTGAGCGCCCGCCTCGGCGCCGCCCTGGTCGAGTACATCCGCTCGCTCGGCGGCACGTCGAAATTCGTCCTGGTAGAAGGCCTGGCCATCGATCTCGCCCAGGCCATGGCCGCCGCCTGGCACGGGCCCGGCCTCCCGGAGCTGGCCGTGGCGTCCGCCCAGCCAGGGCGCTTCGGGCCTCAGGCGCTGTCCGGCGCATCAGGCACGAGCCTTCGGAACCGCCATCCCGGTGGAGTCTGCATCGTGGTCTGCGAAGGGCAGCAGCTTCCGGACCGCCAGTCCCTGAGGAGCTTCGAGAACGTTGCCCCGTCGGAGCTTCTCGGGGGCGTCGAACCGCTGCTGCTGCTCGCCCGGGCCGTCCGCGCCGCGCCGCTGGACGGCCCCGCTCGGGCGGTCCGCCAGGCGATCCTCACGGCCAAGGGCGACGAGAAGCCGGCCGTGGCGGCGGTAGCCCGGTACTTCGACGCCCTCGCCGACGGAGCCGACCCGCTGCGGTCGCTGCCGCTGCTCGGGGCCTTTGCCGACGATGCCCAGGGTGGGCGCGTGGACACCGGCCGCGTCGCAGAGAACCTGCGGCTGGCGTCGCGTCGACGGGCCGAGGACGTGCTCGCCCCCTCGGCCACGGCGGCCGCCCGGCAGCGGGCCAGGAGGGTGCTGGGAAGGCGGATGGCGCCCGACGAGGCGGACCGCCGGGCGGCGGAGCTGCTCAGGCTGCTCCAGTCGGGCGACGACGCGCTGCTGGAGCGGATCACCTTCGACGAGGCGCTTGAGATCCTCGACCGGGCCGTGCCGGATCTCGCCGAGGAGGTCGAGCGCCAGCTGCAGGACTACCGCCGGGAGCGCGGCGCCCCGGGGGCGGACGACCCGCTGCCATGGGAGCGGTACCGTTCCGCGGCGCGCGCACTGCGCCGCCCGGGTGAGCGCCGGGCCGCCGCCCAGGACCTTCTCGAGCTGGACGACCTCGAACGGCGGGCCGTCTTCGAGCCCGCCACGCGCCAGAAGCTCGAGCGGCTCATGCGAGACCGGGCGATCTCCGCCGGCAGCTGCCCGGAAGCGGCGCTCGTGCGCGCCGCGCTCTCCCTGGACGGAGGACTGAGGGCCATCGACGCGATCGCGCCTGATCCTCCCACCGGCAGCCACACCCGCACGGCGGCGCAGAGCGCGCTTGTGCTGGCCACCGCCCGCCTCCGCCTCGCCGGGCTCCTCCGCAGGCTGGCGGCCCGGGGCGTGCGCATCGACGGCCTCCTGCTCACCGACCCCGCGGACGGGCTGTGGGACGAGGTCTTCGAGGACGCCGACCTGTCCGCCCGGCGGCTGCCAGCCCTGGAACTTCGCGTCGAGGGCGGCGATGGCGGGCGGGTGCAGGTCAACTGGTCGCCGGACCTAGACGACGTCGCGGCGCTGCGTCAGGCGATGCTGCTGGCGGAATCGACCGTGCTGACCCTCGCCGTGGCCGGCGCGCCCACGCTCGGGCGCTTCTGCGCGGGGCCGGCCCCTACGTCGACCGCCCCGCACGAGCGGCTGGCGCCAGTCGCCGGGCGGCTCCGCGCCGCCGCATCCGCCTGCCTGGCAACAGGGCTCAGCCCCGATGCCCTCGACCTGTGGTGCGCCGCGTGGCGGGCAGCCGTCGAGGCCGAGCGGGCCGCCGAGAGGAACGACGCCCTGGAGGCCCTGGCCCTCGCCGGGGCGGCCGTCGGAGGCGGCTCGGTCGGGCTCGGCGTCTTCTCGCCTCCCAAGAGCGAGTGGGCGGCGCAGTACCTGCGGGCCCTATGGGAGCTCGCGGAGGCGGCGGCGGCCGGAGGCGAGCCGGACGAGCCCGTGGAGGCCACCGCGGCGGGTATCCAGCGCACGACCGCCTCGCAGCAGCCCGCCTTCATCCGAGTCTCGACCAGCGACCGCCCCCTCCTCCCCATCTCGGAGGGGCGCGTGTGGGGCGTGTACGGCTCCGGCGCCGCCGCTGACGAAGGCGGCTACTCGGCCGAGGCGCTCGGCGGCGTAATCGACAAGCTCATCGCCATTCAGCCGGAAGCCGCCGGCCACCTTCGTTGCATGGCGTGGGGCCCCGGCGCCGCCGATCTGCTGCTGGAGCGAGCTACGGCGATGCTGGCGGGATCCGGCGCGCATGCAGTGCGCGAGATCGAGATCTTCTGCGCCGGCCACCGGCCGTCAGACGCAGTCCTGGCGGTCGCTGACGACGCCATGGCGGCGAACGGCCGGGAGGGGCTGAGCATCCGGTACCTCGGGTCCCTCGAAGACGCGGCCGCTCGGCTCTCGCCCGGGCGGCACGGCGAGCCGGCGGTCCACCTGGCGGTGGCGACCGGGCTCAGCGCAGGCGGGGACCGGCTGCAGATTCCGGTGCAGGAGGTAGGCGAGCCGGAGCTCGACGGCGAGGTGCTCTTCGCCCCGCGGACCTCCGTGCGCCCGAATCGCGCGGGGCGGGTCCTCCTCATGCCGCCGGCGGCGACCGAGACGGGGCTGTCGTGGCTGCGGCTGGTCAGCGCAATGGACGACGGCTGGTCCGAGGAGGCGCAGCAGCTGCGCGTGCCCGAGCTCCGCCTGGGCGCCCTCGACCTTGCCGAGGAGCTGCGGCGCCTTCACGACCTGGCCCTGTGGGTGGCGACGATCGACAGGTACGCGACACGCGACAGCCTGGAGCGAGCCCTGGGCGAGGAGATCGCCATCCTCCACCAAGAGCGCCGCCTCAATGGCGAGTCGCCGACCTCGCTGGTCATCAGCCAGAGGTCGGGGGGGCCGGCCGACCGCGCCATCGGCCGCAGCCTGCGCAGCGCGGGGATCATCGCGGAGGCGGGGGCGGCCTTCCGCTATGGGACGGCTATCCGGAAGGTGGCCTCCCAGGGCTATGGGATACTGGCGCTCGAGGCGGCCACCTCGGGTGCGGGGATCAACGAGCTCCTGGGCCACGTCGTTGCCTTCTCGCTGCTCTCGACGACGACGACGCCGTGGCCGCTGCCGCCGAACTGCCGCGTGCTGCTGGTGGGGCTGGACGACTACAAGGGCTGGTTTCAATCGGGCAAGCGCGCCGACCTTCTCGCGATCGCCGTCGACCCCGAGGAGAACGGCGTCCACACGGCGGCGATCGAGGTGAAGGCCAGGCGGTCGGACCCGCAGCTGGCCGGCGCCGAGGCGCTAGACCAGCTCCGCCAGACGCTGGCGGTCACGCGTTGGGCGGCATACCCAGTGGCCGGCAGCATTCACAGCAGGCTCTGGCTGAACCGCATCGCCGAGGCGGCTTACTCGGTGGTGCGGGAATCCCGCTTCAAGCTTGACGCCAGCGAGCTCGGCGCCCTAGAGCAATTCCGGCGCGGCTCCGGCACGCTGGAATGGGCGGGCCTGGGCCTCGTCTTCGGCCCGAGCGTCCAGGACCAGGCGCCGCGCCACTACCACCACGCGATCAACGGAGACAGGGTCCCGATCGTTGTGCGGACGATCCGTCTCTCGGAGCCAGTGATCGAACAGGCGACCGACACCAGGCTCGGCGAGCTCTACACCGTCGAAGCGGACAGCCCGCCCCTCGACGGTGGCAGGGTCCGGCGGAGGCCGGAGGCGGGCCAGGGGCGGCGCGCGCGATCCGACCGCGGGGAGCCGACGGCGGGGGAGCAGGGTACCGACGCCGGGCCGGAGTCGGAACCCGGGCCGCCGGGCGAGACGGAGACGGCGCCGACCGACCTGCGACCGGCGGAGCCCGGCGACGACCGCCCCGCGTTCGTGGCACCGGTGATCGGCTGGGATCTGGTCGGTGGCGAGGAGGTGCGATGGAGCGCGGCGGGCGAGGGCGGCGCCCGCCTCGGCAATGGCCATGTAGAGATCTGGGGCTCCTCCGGGGCGGGCAAGACGCAATTCACGATGGCGCTGCTGGCCCAAGTGGCCCAGCGCAGCGGAACCAGATTCGGCATCGCCGACTTCAAGAACGACTACGGAGGGACGTTCCCCGGCGCGAGCGAGGCGGAGTTCTTGGACCTGTGGAACGAGGGAGCGCCGTACAACCCGCTGGCGCTTCCAGATGCCGAGCGGCGGACGGTCGAGCGCGCCGTGATCGAACTGCGCGACGCCGTGGAGGTCGCAGCCCGGTCCTTCACGAGGATGGGCCACCGTCAGCTTGTAAAGCTGCGCTCCGTCCTAGACCAGGCGTACGAGGCCGGCCGACGCGAGCAGCGATGGCCGACGATGCTCACGGTTAACGACCTGTTGGACGATGACATATCCGGGGTAATCGGCGACCTCACGAGGAGCGAAATCTTCAAGGACGGGCCACCGCTCGGCGACGTCGTCGACCGCAACGTGATCTTCGGGTTCTCCCACATTCCTGGCAACGGCCTCACGACGGTCCTCGCCGCGGGGTTCGTCTTGAGCGCTCTGCTCTTGAAAATCCAGGGAATGCCGCCGGTCGCCAACACCATCCGCTACTGCATCGTCGTCGACGAGGCCCACCGCGTCGCAGACTTCAAGGCGATCGACACGATGGTCAGAGAGGGCCGGTCCAAGGGCCTGTCGGTGATCCTCGCCACGCAGCAGCCGGGGGACCTCCCGGACGTCGTTGCCACGAACGCTGCCACCAAAGCGTGCTTCCGCCTTCCGGACGCGACCGTCGCGGCCGCTGCCGCGCGGCGCCTGGATCCGAGCGACCCTACGCTTCCCGAGCAGATTCGCACCCTCGGCGTCGGGGAGGCCTTCGTCAGTCTCGGCGGCGGGGCTCCGCGGCTGCTTTCGATGGCTCAGCTCTGGCGGGACCGGCAGCGCTTAGGCTTGGCTACAAACGGATGAATCCGGTCGCGCTCCTTGCACCGGGCCTGCCTCCGCCCGCCTCCAGCGCTGCAATTCGTCGTTCGATGCAGGGCAATCGACGGACGGATACCAAGCCCGAGGTGGCCCTGCGCTCCGCGCTGCACCGGCGCGGCCTTCGGTTCCGCAAGGACCACCGCCTCGACCTTCCCGGAGCGCGTGTGCGACCGGACATCGTCTTCACGCGCCGCCGAGTCGCCGTGTTCGTGGACGGCTGCTTCTGGCATAGCTGTCCCATCCACTCGAGCCGGCCGAAGAGCAACCAGTGGTACTGGGAGCCCAAGCTGAATCGAAACCGGGAGCGCGATGTTCTTGCGGACGAGGCGCTCGCCAATGCCGGGTGGCTCGTAGTCCGCATCTGGGAGCACTCTTCGGTAAGCGACGGCGTCGACCGCGTCAGCGCCGCACTGCTGTGTCGGGACCCAGCGGCAATCCGTCGCCCGTCCCGATCGAGGACGACCGCCGTCGCCCCGTCCCCCACGGCTATACCTCTACATCCAGGTAGAGCGGGTAATGCCGGTGAACGCGGGCATAGGCCTCGCAGTCAGCCGGCGGCACGCCCGGCGCAGAGACCGGATCCTCGGTCGGCAACTGCGCGTTCAGCCACAGCACCTCCCTCGCTGTAAGCACCGGGACCTTCACCTCGAAGGGGACTTCCCCGTCCACGACCTGGCTCAGGCTGGCGAACTGGCAACCCTCGAGGGCTTCGACATCGGCGTCGTGAAAGAAGATCCCGCCCGTCGTCATCATCTTCGGTCCGTCCGCGTATCGGAAATTGAAGATCTGCCGGTACCGCAGTCGCTCGGCAACAGGCAGGGGGGCGTTGCGATCGGCGAGGGCCCTTTCGATCGCGGCACCGATGATGCGTCGAGAGACGGCGGCCAACCGCCAGTTCGCCAAGTGGCCATCAGCCTCGATCCCGAGCGGAATCCTCTCGCGCCCCACTTTGTCCCGGAGCGCGCTGACCCGCTCGCCGGGCTTGAACGTCGCCATTGGCTGCGCGTTCACGGTGACGATGAGCACGCTGGCCCTTCCTATGCTCGAAGCCACTGTCTCAACGTCGGCGAGCACTGCTGCGTCCAGCTGCCCGTCGTAGTCCAGCCACACGATCGTCGTTGCCGACCAGTTGAGCTTCGGCAGCAGCTGGTTGGAGTGGCCGAATCGAAGGTCGATAGCCCCCAGAGGCACATTGAAGCGGAATCGCTCCTCGTCCTGCATGTGCTCCTCAATATTGGTCATCGCCGAAATACCCAATACTCGGTGGAAGAGCAAGAAGTCGGTGAAAAATACTGAGCCGAATCCGATGTACCGATAGGCTTCGATCGGCGACAGCCGGTCGAGTCGCAGGAGGGCTTCCGCAATCAGCTTTCGCTCGATGCTCTTGGCTGCACGAACCCCGTAGTTGACGGCGCGATAGCTAGGGCTCATCGCCCCAGCCCTCGCCCTCGGCGTCTAGGAAATACTCGAAGGTCCGGATGCCTACGTCAGCGTTGCTGGACACACCGAGCAGGCGCTTCGCCAGGTCGATCCGCGCAACCAGCCTCCTGTACTGAATCGAACTCGTGGCCGGAGGCGCCTCGAGCCTCGTGCGCTCAGGAGCGTTGAAAACCGCGCTCGGCTGAACTTGGTCCAGGGTCACCCGTTCAGCGCTCTCAACTAGATCCTCGAGAAGCGAAACGTCTTCGCCCTCGAGGTTCGGTCGCTCCCAGTCGATTGCATTGAGAAAGTCGATCACTGGACGCGTCGCGGCGATGAGCTCCCGCTGCGTCGATCGCCAGATCGGGGAATTTCGGTCGACTCCCACCTTGGTCGTCGTCCATGGCAGTTGAGATGCCTCGTCGCTTTCAAAAAAGACGTAGCCGCGAAATCGGGAGAACTGGGTATGGAACGACGGAACCTGTCGGCCGCGGCCGGCCCCCCATACCGTGGCGCTTGAGCGGTCGGGACCGAGGACCAGCCGGCCGTTGCAGAAGACGTACCACCCGGCGTCCTGTGGTGCCGAGCGATCTACACCCGCGAAAACGCGCACTTCGACCGGCTCTGGTCTCGCTCCGTTGTAGGTGATCCGCTTGTACCCGGGATGGATGGCAGCGCTCTGGAGGAGCGTCAGTGGCTCCGTCGCCACCGGGAACCCGTTGACTGTAATGACCAGCCCTTTCCCCAAACTCTCCTTGTGCTTTAGCTGCACCTCGGCACTCAATCCGGGAAGGAAGGAGTCCAGGGCGAAGTCAGCGGCGACCTCCTCGTGCAGCGGGGCCACCGTGATGACCGTCCCCGTCTCCTCCAACTCGTGCGCGACCCCGTCTTCAAACGACTCGAACTGGAAATCCCAATCCGAAGCCTCCGTCCAAGCGGCAACGTCTACATTAAGCGCGAACGAGGAACGTTCCGATATCGAGCGAATGTTGAACTGCTCGCCTAGCTTGAACAGTGACCGCTTCATCCCGACGCCGAACTGCCCCACCGACCGCGCCGTTGAGGGCGTGTTCGGTGGGCGCCCGAAGCGGAAGGCGTAGTGGCGCGCTATATCGATGGAAATCCCCCCGCAATTATCGGCGATCTCGAACCGCTCTTCGTTCGCCACAAGCCGTACGTAGAGCCCTTCGAATGATGCACCCCCGCGTAGGCGGCGGGCACCATCGACGGAGTTGTCGATGAGGTCGATGATCGCCGGGGTCAGCTCGATATCCCGCACGAGCATGGACACGAAGAACTCCTTCGTAGGCTCGGCAGTCACACGGGCCGGATCGTTGGCCACCTCGCGCCTCCTTCCCGCCTCCGTTGGGCCGGCGGGAAGATTGTGCCGCACGGGAGTCCGCAACACCCGGTCCTGAAAGTTGACGCGGGCGATGCGCCGAGTCCAACGGCCCGCTCACCCACCTCGGGGAGCCAGCGCCCTGCCCGAGCGCTGACCGCGACTCCCGGGCGGTCGGCCCCGTGCATGAATACGATTCCGCCCGAGTGGCACGGCTGGCAGACTACCTCCACATCACGGAGCAGGATGCGCGACGCCAATGGCGTTCGATCGCAGATCGCCATCCTCGACCGGACGTCGCCGGGTGGCGGCAGGTAGATTTCCTTCCCGCCGAGGCGCTCCTCTGCCTGGCCGCCTCCCTGCTGGTCAATCATCGGCGGTACGGCGGGGCCACGTCACACCGCGCACCCGCGCCCGTGCCGGAGCTGGCTGCTCTGTTTCGGCGCACGCCCGCGTCGATCCTGGCGAAGATGGCGAATCTCGATGGCAGCCGCCCGAACGGCGCCCGCCATGAGGTAGAGGCGGCGGCCGCCCTTCTCTCGCACGTGGAGCTGCTTCTGGCCAACTACAGGACCATCCTCGTCGGGGCCCGATCAACCGGCATCGGTGAGCGCGAGCTCCCGGACTTCCTCTCCGGGGATCGTCTAGACCTTGATGCAGGCCTAATCGGCCAAGATGAGCTAGCGGCGGAAGACATCAGGGCTGCAATCGACCATCGGCTGCTGCGCCTGAATGGGCGCATGGGCGGCGCCGCGAACGAGGTCACGGAGCAGCTTCTTATGGCAGCGGTGCGAATCGGGCAGCATCGCTTCGCCACCGACGTCCTCGTCAACTGCGGGCGCCGGTGCGTCTTCTGCGGGCTTACGCCGGGGGCGGCCCTTGAGGGCAAGGGCCTGCTCGTCGCATCGCACATCAAGCCGTGGAGAGTGTCATCTGATCGCGAGCGGCTCGACCCCACAAACGGCATCGCGGCCTGCCCGTCACACGACGTGGCGTTCGATAGAGGGCTTCTATGGGTCAACGGCGGCCTCCGGATCCACGCAGGAACGAGCCTCGTGGAGGCCCGCTCTGCCGACACCGCTATGGCTGCGTCGTTCGGCCAACCGCCAATCGCCGACGCACTGGTGCTGCCGAGCGGGGCCCTTCCTCCAGGGCCCTCGTACCTGCAGTGGCATCGTCTTAACGTTGCCGCCGCCTGATGCCGCGCGCGTACCAAGATCGCGGGCGAGCCGCATCGTCGGACTCTCAGGCCAATCGCGACCCCGAACGGGTCCTGCAACCTTCAGGAGGAGTTGACGTCACCTCTCTCGAAGTCTCAGACCGGACAAGGTGACCCACGACCTAATCAGACGCGACTTTGCAACCGGAAAGTACGACCCCCCCCCGCCGCACCGTCGTCCGGTGATTCGCATCTGGGAGCGTGCCGCTTTCGGAGCAGTCCAGCGGTTCGTCGCCGTCCTTGGCCGTACCCCGTGACGGCGACATCAGTGGTGGAGCCGCTTCCTTGCTCCCCAGGCTAGGGCGGCACTTCGTGGGCTCCACGTGAACCGCTGACGACGAGCATGTCGCTCCGAGAGTCTTCGTCAGGATGTCGCGGGTGTCGGACCTGCGACAAGCTGCGAGAAGATGAGCGCCGCCTCGGCCTGCATGCCGGGAATGACGTGCTGGTAGACGCTGATGGTGAATGCTGGGCTGGCATGGCCAAGTCGTTCGCTGACGACCTTCACCGGAACGCCCGCTTTGAGCAGAAGCGTTGCGTGGGTGTGCCTCAGGTCGTGGAGCGTGATTTCGGGGAGCCCGGACTTGGCGACGGCGCGGTCGAAGGTCTGGCTGAAGAGGTCGGGGTGGACCGGCTCTCCGTCCGGACGGCAGAACACGACATCTCGGTCGGATGATCCGCCGCCAAGAGCGAGTCGCTCCTCGGACCGTCTCCTCCGCCAGTGGTGAAGGAGGGCGACCGTCCGCTCGTCGAGGTCGATCGTCCGTCGGCCGGCTCCAGTCTTCACGTCTGACAGCTGCATCTCGTAGGCGACCGAGATCAGGGCCTGGCGCACCGACAGCCGGCACGAGTCGAAGTCCACGTCGCTCCACCGGAGGCCGAGGATCTCACCTCGACGCATGCCCGTGTGGGCGGCCACGAAGAGAGCGGCATAGGCGCGGTTGTCGGGCACCTGGTCGAGGAAGGCCCGAAGCTGCTCGGCGGTCCAGACCTTGATCTCGCGCCGCTTTGCCGAACTGAGCTTCGGCGGGTCGGCAACCGTGGCAACGTTCCGCAGAACGCTCCCCTTGCGTAGCGCATCCTTCAGCGCCTTGTGCAAGACGAGATGGACTAGCCGAACTGTCTTGATGCTGAGGCCACCGTTGCCGTCTCGGCGGCCCTTGGTCAGGAGCCTGGCGTAGAGGCCGTCGAGGTCCTCGGGCGCGAGCTTGTGAAGCGGCACCCGTCCAAGGGTCGGCAGCACATGCATCTCGATGTTCCGGCGGTAGGAGTCGTACGTGCTGCGCCGGAGCTGTGCTTGCTGCAGTGGAAGCCATTTCTCGGTCAGGTAGTCGCCGAGCGTCGTCTTGTCTCGTGAGTTGGACTGCCCGTCGTTCCGACGCTTGACCAGCTCGGTGACGAGCCGCTCGGCGTCGCCCCGTCGCGGTCCGGCGGGGATCCACCTTCGCCGTTCCTTGCCGGTTGCCGGATCGACGCCTTCGTAGATGACCGCGTAGAACTGCTTGCCCTTCTTGGCCGTGTAGCCGCGCATCAGCTTCCCTTTCGAAGCAATCAAAGGGACGCCGGAGGCCACGAAGCCGGGGGAACCGACATCACCCTCCCCGGCGGCAACTTCGGCCATGATACCGCGGCTGCCCTCGTCGGGTTGCACACATGCGCCGCTGGTCAGCCGACGCGGACATCGGGCACGCTCCTCTCCTCGTCCTCTGCCTCCCGGACCCCGTTGAGCAGCCGGCGAAGTCCGGACCTCGGGACGCGAAGGTGCCGACCGAGCTCGATCACCGGCAAGCCTTCCCGGCCTCCAGTGGCGCGGTAGCGGCGCGCCAGCGCGTAGGCGGCGCTGCGCCCGATTCGAAGGATGGCGGCGGCCTCCTCGACAGTGAGCACGTCGGGCAGGATGGTCGGGTTCGCGTCGAGGTCCATCGGGGCTCCCTTTCGGTCGGTTCTGCGAACTAGGCCGATTCGAGGCGGCGGATCTCGCGAGCGGTGACGATCACTTGGCGATGCGCGCTCGCCTCAGGGTTCACATGTACTGCACCGCGAGATTCCCGGGCTCGGCGGGCCTAGTTGTACATGCCGCGATTCCACTACCTGACCATCCGTTGCCCGATCGGCTGCGAGGCATGGCTGGCGCCTCCTTGGCTCGACGGGCATCGTGAACGCTGTACCGGCCGGCCCTGGGTCGACGACCTCCCGGATCGGGCAGTTGTGCCGGCGCCGCTCGCCGGGGTCCTTCTGTCGGTGCTGCCCCGTTCCCTCGTTGTCGACGCGCAGCGGCCGAGCGTGACGCGGGCCCGCCAGGACCGCGTCGCGCTCGACTTCCGCTTCGGCGCCTGCGTCCGCTCGCCGGTGCCGGGCGTTGCCGCCCGCAAATGGCTCAGGGTGGCAACTGCTGCTCTCGAGGCCAAAGGCCTGGAGTCGGTGCGCCGCACTCTCAGCCACGAGGGTTCACGCAGCTCGAACGGGAGCTGATCGCACCCGGCAGCGAGGTGGCCTGCCCCGAATGTGGGAACCGCGTCACCCCTCGCGGTCTTGCCACCCACAGCGCGACCAACGGCGCGTGCCGTTGGCGACGGGCGGCACGCGAGGTACGAGAAGCATGGGACACGGGCTGGCGCGACCCGTTCAACGTCGAGGGAGCGCCACTGGCATGGGCGGAGCTCGCAGCGAGGATGCACTGGAAGCGACGGTTGCTCACCGTGGAGTTCCCGCGCTGGACCGCCCGTTCTCCTCAAGCCCCAATAGGCGACCCGTCACGCACTGGCGCGGCTTGCTCCTTCTCGCGCCAGCCGGGACCGTCTCGGCAGGGCCTCCTCTACGAGCGCGAGTCGCCTCATGCGCAGCACGCCGTCGTCCGGGGCGGTGCCGAAGATCGCCTCGGCGGCGTTCGACGGGTCCTCGACTTCCGTGATGCCGGCGTCCTTGCGGTAGGTCTCGATCCGCTGGTAGAGCTGACGGAGCCGGTGCGGGTCGTGGACGCAGTCGCCTTGGGCGGCGTGATGGGCGAGGTGCCAGTCGGCCCAGGTGGGCAGAGCGACGCCCTCCGCTCCCACGGCTTCCTTGACCGTCGCGACGACAAGGTCTACAACGGGGCGCGCCGTCCGCCGGCGCTCGGCTTCCATTCCAGCGTCCTGGCCGCGTGCGCCAAGTGCCCACTCCCAGCGCTCCGAACCGCCCGGTGTGACGTTCCAGCTTTCCCAGTAAGCGTGCAGTGCCGCGGCCGTCTCATCCCACTGGCGGGCGAGGAAGGGCACATGACTGCGCGGAGGGAGACATGCGGCCACGGAGGCATCCAGACGGCGGGTCCCGAGGCGCTCGGCTCGCCGGCGTCGGCGCTCTGCCGCTACGCCGTCCTGCAACGGCGAATCGGACTGCCGCGAGGAACCCTCCTGCGCCGAAGAACGAAGCGCCGACGGCGCACCTGGGTCGATGTCGATGGCGGCGCGCGCGGGACCGGAGCGGGCGAGGCGGGAGCCAACGGCCACCTCGATCGGCGGCGCCGGCGCTTTGGGAAGGTGCTCGCCATCGAGAGGGTCGATCGACCGGGTCAGGTACAAGTGGTTCGCCGACCGGCCCCGGGTGATGTCGACGTAGGTCTCCGAGCGGCTGGCGTTCTCGTCGATCCGGCTTGTCGACTCGGCGAACGTCGAGCCCTGGACCGCGTAGCTCGTCACGGCATAGGCATGGTCGAGCCCGACCTCGGTTCGCCCCCGCTGTCCGGTGTGCTCGTCGAAGAAGGAACGGGGCAGCTCGATGCGCCCCAGGCGGTCAAACACGACGACGATTCGATCCAGCGTGTCATTCCGGCGCTTCCTGAGGGCGAGGACAGTGCCGGTGGCGCCGTTACGGACGTAGTCGGCCGGGCGACCAGGCGGGTACAGGCCGCGGTCGCCGATCTTGGCCACCACCCGGTCGCCCACCGAGAACCGCCGCTCGCGGGCCGCGAGGACCTCTTCCGAACCGACATCGCCGGTGACCTGGAGCAGCCGGTGGGCAAGGCGGTTCAGCTGCCACCGGGTCCGGTTGCGACGGTCGACCATCGGGTGGTCGTCACCGTCTTGCCGGGCCGACCACCACCGCTGCAGGAGGTTGAGGTAGAGGTCGACCTCGTCGCTGACGACGTGGAGATGCCCGGCGGCGTCGAGCTCGGCCAGCGCCTCGGCGATTCGCCCCTCGCGCAACGCGTCGGCGGCAGCGCGGTCGCGGGGGTCGGCAACGCGATGCGACGTGCGCAACTCGGGGGTGGAAGCACTGGGGTCGGCGCAGAGCACGCCGAACATGCCGCCGGCGCCCACCGCGCCGTGCTGAGCCGGGTCGCCGATGAGGCGGAGGGCGGCTCCCGTGGCCTGGCACAGCCAAAGCAGGCGTGCAAGGTCGCGATCGGAGACGGTCGAGGCTTCGTCGACAATCAGGACCGTCCGGGCGTCGAGCGGGCCGCTCTGGGGGTCGGTGTGCGCGAGGTGCCAGGCCAGCGTCTCGGACGCGACACCGGCCTCGTGGCCCAGGTGGCGTGCTGCCTCGCCCTTTACAGCGGCGCCCAGCACGCGGTAGCCGGCGGCTCGCCATGCCTCGACGGCGGCCCGCATGGCCGTCGTCTTGCCCGCTCCGGCCCGCCCGACGGCGCACTGGACCCGGTCGCCGCTGGTACAGAACGCGACGACGAGGTCGCGCTGCTCGGTGCTGAGCAGACGGTCCCGCTCAAGCGTCTGCGCCAGCACGCCATCCGGGACGGTCGCCACGCCGGCGGCGAGGCCAGCTCGGAAGGCTTCGAGGATGCGGGCCTGCACGGTGAGCATCTCGGTCGTGGTGAAGAGCGGCTGATCCGCCAGCTTGGCGATCGACCGCTGCTGCTCGGCAAGCAACTCGATGACGTGATCGGAGGCCAGGAACTCGTCGGCGGTGCGCTCGATCTCGTCCGCCGTGAGGAGGACTGGTTGTTCGCGGCCGGACGCGTCCTCCATCCCCAGGTCGACCAGGGCGGCAATGACGTCGCCGCCAGTGAAGACGGAGGTTCCCGAGCAGAGCCCATCAGGCGCGGCCAGACGATCGAAGATCACCTCGTTGGTTAGTCCCGCCGGCAGGGCGGTGTGTCGGCGAAGGCACCGCTTCAGGTCCCGCCGCTCGAAGCCGAGCGCCCGGGCGCGGTCCCACCACTCGGCCACGAGATCGGCTGCATCCGCGTGTCGCTTGGCCGGCCTGGTCCTCGTCACGAGGCCCCGCAGCTCGCCGATCGTCGCGGTCCGGCCGATGAGGGCTTCCAACTCGGCCACGGCGTCGTCGACCTCGCTGGACCGGCGGGAGAACTCTCGCAGCACCTCGTCCGGGACGCCGTCGACCTCCCAGCTGCCCTTGCGCCCCCGTCTCCAACGCACGCCCAGCTGCCTCGTGAGCCGGTGGCGCATCTCTGCGGTGGCGAGCGCGGACGCTTCGCCGGCGTGGCGGTAGAGCCAGCGGGCGTCGAGCGCCCGGCGGGTCCCATCGGGATCGACCACCGTGTTGGCCACGACGTTGTGGTGGTGCGGGAACGGATCGAGGGCGCGGCTGGTGAAGTGGCGGAAGGAGGCGACGGTCCAGCCGCGAGAGCTGACGGGTTCTCCGTCGGCCCGCGCCATCGCCGCTGCGTATTCGAGGTGTCGGAGGCCGCGGTCGTTGCCGTCTTGGATGGCACCGAGGACCGCGTCACGAGTGTCCTCGTCGCCGAGGAGGGCAAGGACACCGAGCGACTTCTCCGTGGTGAGAGTGAGGTCGTAGCCCACCCGCACGGCCGGCGCGGTCCGGTGGCGCAGGTACTCCACGAGATCTGGCCGCTTCACCAGCCATTGGCCCTTCAGCCCGCGGTAGGCCCTCAGGAACGGCCGTGGCGGTTCATCACCGGCTGCCCGCGCCGCCTCGATCCTCTCCCGGTTGCGTTCCCACTTCTTGCACAGCGTCCGCAGGTACCGGGCGCTCACGCCCGCCGTGCACGCTGCCTCGGCGAGGGTGAGGATGTCCTCCGGCCCATCGGCCGCCGCCACTGCGTCGGGGTCGGGACCGGCGGCCCGTCCCGCCTCGCAGCGCTGGAGCTCCTGCTCGCTGATCCAGCGAGTGCCCCCCTCGTCGATCAGCGGTGCCAGGTAGGCGCCGCCGAACCGGGCGATCGGCGGAACCTCGCCACCGAGCAGCGCGCAGGCACCCCGAACGGCGAGTGCCTCGCCGGCGGCGATCATGCGCTCCACCTCTGCGACCTCGACTTTCAGGGCCGCGGCGGCGTCCCGCTTGTCGTACAGCGGCTCCCCGTCGGTGTCCCAGCGCGTCTGCGTGCCGCGCGCGAGTGTCGGTCGCCGGCCCGCCGATCCCCTGGCGGTGATGAGCCGGAGCCCGGTGTGCGGGTCGCGTCCCGCGAGGACGCGGGCGAAGTCCCGGGACTCGACCGATCCCGACAGGGTCAGCTCGGCGGCGCCGTTGCCCAGCCAGCGTCCCGGCTCGGCGCTGGCGTCGGCGTAGTAGCGGGACGGCCCTGTCTCCCCGGCGGCCGTCCGCCCCGGTGCGGCTGCGGCCGGAGGCGGCGGGCCGTCGAGGTAGCGGACAATGTCGTCCACGACCTGGCCGACGCTCCGGCCTCCGGCCGAGCCGAGCGGCGTGATGGTGAATCTCACTGCGCCGGCAGGCGACGGCCCCGCAGGTTCCCCGCAGGGGAACCTGCAAGGGTCTGTCCGGGGGATGGGGTGGTCGGCGGCGACGGGTGAGGGGCACTCGCGGGGCGCTCGTGGGCGCGGGACACGGGTGCGTGATGGTGGTCGGCGTACGAAGTCATCGGC
>JALYMX010000279.1 GCA_030773495.1 Actinomycetota bacterium
GCTCTCGAGTACATGGCGGGCGGTTTCGGCCCGGTATGTACTCGAGAGCGACCGGAGCGACGGGGCGAATCAGGCGGCTACGTGGACGTCGCCCGTCGCCGGCGTGCGCGTCGGCTGCAGCCGGTGACGTGCCGCGGCGCCGGCGAACACGGTGGCGTCGCGCACCGCGCAGCCCCGAGGGTCGTTGTTGAAGTAGGCGTAGACGTCGTCGTCGGGTGCGTACAGCCGGGCCAGAGTGCCGGCCCAGGTGTCGAGCGCCGCCTCGTCGTAGCAGGGGTGCGGTGGCCCCCCGCCCTCGTGGAGCCGCACGTAGCCCCACGACGCCGTGCGCCGTACGGGCGTGGACCGGCGGGGGCTGTCGGCCAGGCACAGGGCGGCGTCGAACCGGGAGAGCAGGGCGTAGACGGGGTCCACGAACCACGAGTCGTGGCGGAACTCGACGGCGACACGCCACTCGGGCGGGAAGCAGCCGAGGGTGCACTCGAGGGCGTCGGCGTCGAGCCGGAGGTTGGGCGGGAGCTGCACGAGCACGGGCCCGAGCTTCGGGCCCAGGTGCCGGGCGCGGTCCACGAAGCGCGCTACCGCCTCCTCCGGCTCACGCAGCCGTCGGACGTGGGTGAGGTAGCGGCTGGTCTTCACGCCGACGACGAAGTCGGAGGGGGTGCGTTCGGCCCAGCGCTGGAACGTCGACGCTTCCGGCAGCCGGTAGAAGGCGTTGTTGACCTCGACGGTGCGGAAGCGCTCGGCGTAGTGCTCGAGCCAACGGGCCTGGGCCATGTCGGCCGGGTAGAAGGTGCCGCGCCAGTCGCGGTACTGCCAGCCGGACGTTCCGACGAGCAGCGGCATCAGGCGGGTACGCCGGTCGACCGCTCCCGGCCGTCGGCCGCCCAGCCGTTCGACCTCGCCCGGTCGTGCACCTCGAGCCAGACCGCCTTGCCGTCGGGCCGAGCATCCACGCCCCACCCGTCGGCCAGGGTGGCCACGAGCCGCAGCCCTCTGCCGGTGTCGGCGTCCTCGTCGGCGTCGCGCGGCGCTGGGCGAGTAATGCTCTCGTCGGCCACCTCCACCCGCACGGCGCCGCCGGTGTGGCGCACGGTGACCTCGAGGGGGGTGCCGGCGTGCAAGACGGCGTTCGTGACCAGCTCGCTGGTGAGGAGGGCCACGGGGTCGAGCAGGTGCGGGCACCCCCAAGCCCACAGGTTCGACTCGACGAAACGGCGCGCCGAGCGCGGGCTGCTCACGGCGGCGGGCAGGCGGGTCCGTGCTTCCAACCGGTCGACTCCCCTTCTCGACGCCGACGCTGAGTCGCCTACCCGCCGGCGCGCGGCACGAAACGACATATGGGGCGTCAGGGCCCGGAAGGAAACTACGTGCGCGGTCGGCAAGATGGAAAGGACGTCCGGCGCGGGTGAACGCATCAGCGACCGCGCACGTAGTTTCCTGACGGTCCCTCAGGTGCGACTGAGGAGCTTCCGGACCTCGTCGTCGGTCGTCGGAGCGAAGTCGCGGTAGGAAGCGCCAACGGCCAGGAACGGCTCCGGGCTCGCCGCCCACACGACCTCGTCGGCCTCGGCGCGAAGGGCGGCGAGCGTTGCCGCCGGCGCCGTCGGAACCGCCACCGTCACCGGCCCGGATCCGGCCTGGCCCACGGCCCGCAGCGCGGCCCGCATCGTCGCCCCGGTGGCCAGCCCGTCGTCGACGAGGATGACCGGGCGGTCGGCCAGGTCGGGCGGGCGACGCTCGCCGCGGTACGCGGCTTCGCGGCGGGCCAGCTCCCGCTCCTCGGCGGCGGCCACGGCGGCGAGCACGTCGTCGGGGATGGCGAGGGCGTCGATCACCTCGCGGTTCACCACCCGCGCACCGCCAGTGGCCACCGCTCCCATGGCCAGCTCCTCTCGTCCGGGCACGCCCAGCTTGCGCACCACGAAGACGTCGAGCGGGGCGCCGACGGCGGAGGCCACCGCGGCGGCGACGGGGACGCCCCCGCGCGGGAGGCCGAGCACGACGAGGCCCGGCCGTCCCCGGTGGTGGAGCAACAACTCGGCCAGGACGCGCCCGGCATGGGCGCGGTCGTCGAACGGCAGCGGCGTCGGCGCCGGTTGGCCGTCCCTCAGTACGTGCGCCGGCGCACGACCCGCCGCCGGCGCGTCACGGGGCGCTCGTAGGGGTCGTCGAGGATCTCCTCCTCGACCAGGTCTCGTCTCCGGTCCACCACCACGTCTCGGTCGTAGATCACCCGGCGACGCGCCCCGCTGCTCCAGGAACCGGCGGCGTAGACCAGCACCATGAGCACGGCGAGGATGATGAAGAAGGTGATCATGGCCGCGGTGTTCCCGGTGCCAGGGGGGCGGAAACGCGATCCCTCAACGGGGAAGGACTTTGGCCAGGGGACTGTCGTCGATGGCGGAGCGGAGGGCGGCGACGTCGTCGTAGACAGCCTCGGCACCGGCCTCCTCGAGCTCGGCCCGGCCGATGCCGCCGCTGAGCACGCACACGCACGGGATGCCGGCCCGCCGGGCCGCCTCGACGTCCCACGGCGTGTCCCCGACGAGGATGGTGCGCTCACGGTCGAGGCCGCCCTTCTCCATGGCCGTCTCCAGCACGTCGGGGTCGGGCTTGGCCTCCTCGACGTCGCCGCCGTGGGTGACCGCGGTCACGGCGTCACCGGCGCCCACGGCGTCGACCAGGGCCGCCACGTCGGCCTCTCGCGACGATGTGGCCAGCACGACGCGCGCCCCGCGGCGGGCGACGTCCTCGAGCAGCTCGCGCGCGTGGGGAAACGGCCGCAGCTCGGGCTTGAGCCGGTCGAAGTGACGGCCGTGGGCGTCGGCCAGGTCGCGGCGGTCGTCACCCAGCAGCTCGCGGAGGAGGATGGGCGAGCCGACGCCGATCATCCGGTGGATGGCGGCCATCGAGATGCGCTCCCCGGCCTCGTCGAAGGCGCGGGCCCACGCGATCACGTGCAGGTAGTTGCTGTCGACCAGGGTGCCGTCGAGGTCGAACAGGACGCCGGGAGATGCGGAGGGCATGCCCAGCCCCTACCCGTCGCCGGCAGGTTTGCCACGTGGTGGCAGGGGGGACGCGGAGAGTGGTCACACAGAGGTCACACACAGGTCACGCGAAGGAGGCGACCGTGTACATCGGAGTCGGAACCCTCATCCTCATCATCATCCTGATCCTGCTGCTCACCTAAGGGGGCCTCGCCCCGGCTTGCTGCGCCCTACCCTTCAGTGCCGCGCCGTGCGGGGGCGTAGGTCAGTGGCAGACCGACAGACTTTTAATCTGTGCGTCGGGAGTTCGATCCTCCCCGCCCCCACGAGCGAGAATCCCTTGTGCTACCAGTGAGTGGCGCCCGTTGCGGCCCGTCGCTTCTCAAGATCGTGTTGCGCGAGGGCGACTTCGACCCTGCCGTCGTACGAGCAGACGCTCAGCGGACGTTTCACATCTACGGCTCCTACGGGATCTCGGTGTTCGCCCTTCGGGGAGCCACTCTCGATGAGCTCGCGCAGCAATCGCACCTCGTTCGTTTTTCGCAGCTGGTGCTCGTCACGGGTGTGTCATCCGAGCAGCCGGCTTCGCCCCCGCGCAACACGACCTCCTCGTCGTCATCAAGGGTGTCACCCGCCGGGGTGTACCGCTGCTTCATCCCGCTTGCCTTGTAGCAACGGCCGTCCGGCGCAAGTGGTCAACCGCGGCACCCCGACCCGGTCCCCCGGTCCCCGACCTTCCCGGGCGGCTACCAAGGCACCTGTCCGTGGCAGTTCGACCAGCCACGAAGCCGGTGAACACTGACGCGCACATCACCAGAAAGGGCGGCGTTGGAAGGGCGACGTGGAACCCGAAGAGAGGGTGTCGCCCGCCAGCGACAGGCGAGCGGCACGGGCGTAGCGACTCGTGCCGTCATGCGGCCAAGATCGGTGAGCAGGCTCCGCTGGCCGTCACTCAATGGAACGTCGCCCAGCTCTGTCCCGCTCCGACTCCGGCAGCAAAGATCAAGAAGGGCGCTACCGATATACCCGCAACAAATCGTGGTTGGCCGACCCCCAAGCGGTGGAGAGACCAGTGGAACGACCCCATGGCGGCGGCTACGGCGACCCACCACGCGACCCTCATCGGACGCGGCCAGGCGAGAGGAACCATGATCTCGGCCCAGCCTGGGATCGAAGAGTTGGCGCGAGTTCCGGCGACGATCTCGAGGACGACGGCGAACCCGACGAACAGGGCCGCCCCTACCGCCAAGGTCGCCGCACGCCGTTCGGCGGTCGTGACCGTCGACGACTCGACCCGCTCGCGACGAGTTCCTCTCGTCACGCCAGCACGTCCTGCGCCGCTGCCTCGAGCTCGGCGTCGGCAGCAACGTTGTCGAAGCGATGGGTAACCCGGCCGTCCCGGCCGACCACGAACACCCACGGCTCACGTGCGTCGGTAACACCAGGCGGCGAGATCCACTCCTTGGCCGCCGGGTTGACCTCGCCCTTCTCGAAGTCTCGCCAGACCTCGAGGTTCACGAAGGCCATCCGGTCGCCGTAGCGCTTGGCGAGGCCGGCGACGCTATCGGTTATCGGCCCGCAGAACCGGCTCTGGCAGTGCGTGGGCGTGGACACCACGACCATGAGCGGTCGCTGTGCGGCGATCGCGGCGGCGACGGTGGTCGAGTGCAACTCGGAGTCTGGGATCGCCTCGCCGGCGGAGGCGCGGGAGTCGATGGCCTTGGCGGGGACGGCCGAATCACCGGCGACCGGGTTTTCTGTGCGAGGGGCCAGCTCACCCACCGCCGGGATTGGCGAGCGGTCCAGCACCTCGAACGCCGCCGTCGCCGTCCGTCGCTTTCCACGGATGGCCGCAGCGACGGCAACCTCCCACAACCCGGCGCGCTCGAAACGGACGTCGGAGGCGCCGTACACCCCGACGCCCTCGGACGCGTCGACGAAGCGGGGCCCGAGCGCGGCGGGATCCACGTTCTGCCCGGGGATGGGCAGGAACGACGCGGTCGCGGTTGGGCCGGGCTCGGCCGGCTTCAGGCGGCGCTGGCGCGTGCCAAGGTAGGAGAAGCGCAGCTCGACGGTGCCGAAGGAAACGAGCCGGCTCTTGTCAGCTGCGAGCACGCCGACGATGAACCGCCCCGTCCGCCCGGCCACCAGGTCGTAGCTCGCCACCTGGGCAACGACGTCGGCACGGCTCGCTTCCGCTCCGCCCACCCCGGCGTCCGGCCGGTCCGGTCCTCCACAGGCTGCGGCAACTAGGGCGGCGCCCAGTACAGCGACCGGGAGGGCCTTCACCGGAATCCTCATCTTTCAGCTCTCCTCGTCTGCGCACGGGGCCGGTTTCGCCTGGCCCGTGACCGCTGTGGCCTTCGACATGGTCGACATCAGCCCGTCGAGATCGCCGACCAGCTCCGCCGACGCCGTGGCGAAGTCGCGCTCGACCGCCTCCTTGGCCTCGAGCAGCCGAGCCGCGGCGGCTCGGTCGGTGTCTCCTGCGGTCGCCGCCAGCTCGTGGAGCCCCTGATGGGCATGGTCTACGAACAGCCGTCGCGCTTCGGCCATCTCTCCCCGGGCGGCGGCCGAACGCGCTCCACACAGGGCGGAGCGCACTGGCCCGAACCGGCCAGCGGCGGTCGTCTCCTGGTCCGTGTCGCGCCCGGCGAGGACGGCCACGACGAGGATCGTGACGATGACCAACCCGGCAACCGCTGCCAGCGTCGCCCTCCTCATCCCTGCACCGGTGGCGTGATGGCGATCGGCCGGTCCAGCTCGTCGTAGAAGCGGTCCATCAGATGGCCCTCGGCCAGCATCTGCTCGCGGCGCACGAGGCCGTCAGGGATGCCCACCCACACACGGAACCACGCGGGAAGCCCGGGGCGCACGAAGGCGACGACGCGCGACGGGACGCCGTCCACCACTTCCTCACCGAGCACACGGACGGCGGCTCGCTCGTGCCAGAAGGCCCGGTAGTGCGACTCGGGCCAACGGAAGGCTTCTCCCGGCCACTCCCCTTCCTTCCAGGCGTCGCCGGGAGCGGAGCGGTTCCAGGTCCGCTTCCCGATGACAACCCGGTGGCTGTCGTCGACCCGGATCTCGAAGGCGTCGGGCGCGGCGAAACGGTAGGTGGCCACCACCTGCTTGCCGCCGACCTCGCCCCGCAGCTCCTCTCGCAGCATCGCCGAGCGCAGCGCCTCGGTGGCGGCGAGGGCTCGCCCGAGCTCGGCCCGGCCATCGGCGGCCGGCAAAGGCACGTCGAAGGCGGCACGACCCTGGTGCTCGTCGGCACTCGCAAATGACGCCTCGAACCGCCACCGCGCCGGCCCAGGGATGAAGCCCCGTCCGGCGAGGCACCCTGACCCGCAGGGACGCAGCGGCATCGACACCGGCGACTGGCCGGCGGCCGAAGCGCGCAACAGTCCCCGACGTAGCGCGCCGTCAGCCGTCTCACCGCCGACCACCTGGAGGCGCACCTGCACCTCGCCAGGGCGGGGTGGGAAGACGGTGAGGCCGACCACGAAGGCCCCGGACGCTTCCGCCAGCGAAAGCGCGTCGTAGGAAGCCAGCTCGGCCAGCACCGGGTCGGCGCCCGTCGCCACCTCCGCGCCAGCCTGGCGAGGAGGGTCGGGACGCTGGTGAGCAGTGCAGCAACCACGAAGGCCAGGACCACCGCCACCGCCTCCGCGGCAACCGGGCGGCGCAGCCCTCGCTCGTGCACTCCCCGGCGCCGCCGTCGGAGGTGGACGGCCCCGAGGGCGACCATGGCGAGAGCGAGGACCGACTTGGCCAGCACCCCGCGCCCGTACGCGCTCGAGGCGAGTTCGGAAGGGCTGTCCAACCCGAAGCTGGTGTTGCCGATTCCGGTGAGCACGACGACGGCGGCTGCGCCGGCGGCGAAGGGCGACAACGCGGCGAGCACCGAACGCGCGCGGCCGCCGGCGGCCAGAGCGGCGGCGATGGCGAAGGTCCACATGCCGGCCGCAACGAGGTGGGCGCCGAACGACACGGTGGCCAGGAACGGCAGCGGAGACGAAGCAGCGTGGCCCGAGGCAGCCTCGGCGCCCACCGCCCCAAGCGCCGCCCACCGGTAGCCGATTGGCCAACGCCCGGCGGCGGCTACGCCGCCGGCAGCCGCCAGCATCGCCATGGCCCGGAACTGGGCGGACTGGCTGCCGCCAACGGCGTCGAGAACCGAGGCGGGCGAGCCGCCAGCCACCACGGCGGAGGAGACCAGCGAGGCGGCAGTGCCAGCGAGGGCCAGCGCGGGAGCGGCGGTGGACATGGCGATGAAGCGCACGCGGGTGAGCCCGGCGGCGGTGACGCGACCGCCCAGCAGCCCGGCCCCGGCCCACAGGGCGAGCCCTCCGAGGGCCAAGAAGCGCCCGACGACCCCCGGCCAGCCTTCGGACGCCAGCGCGTCGTTGTCGACGCTTTGGGCGCTGCTCGCCGTCGTCCCGACGCCGAAGGCGTAGCTGCCCCGAACAGAGTGCCCGTCGAGGGTCGACACCGTGGTCCAACGCACGACGAAGGGGCCCGGCGGCAACAGCGGCAGCCGCCGCCGCAGCGCCTGCGCATCTCCGTTCGCCAGCGTCGTTGGCCCGGCCCCGACGTCGCGACCGTCGGCGTCGAGCACTTCGATGCGGCTGAGGCGCGCGTTGAGCGGCTCGGTGAAGCGCACGACGACGGCACCTGGCGCCTGCGGAAGACCGGTGCCGGGCGCCGGGCTGGCGGCAACCAGGGT
>JALYMX010000280.1 GCA_030773495.1 Actinomycetota bacterium
GCCGCGCGCCGTGCCTCGCCGAGCGCTGCCGGCGCGGCTGGTCGGGCAGCCCGCTCGCTTGGCCCTCATGCCGCACTTCGACGCCGCCGCCGCCGAGTTCGGCGTCCCCGCCGACCTGCTGAAGGCCCTCGCGTGGCTGGAGTCCGGGTGGCAGAACGACAAGGTCTCCTCGACCAGAGCGATGGGCATCGGCCAGCTCATGCCGGCGACGGTCGAATTCGTGAACGCCAGACTGCTCGGAGCCCGCCTCGACCCCCGGCGGGCGGACCACAACATCCGCATGTCGGCCCGCTTCCTCGCCTACCTGCTCCGGGCGAACGGGGGCGACGTGGCCGGCGCGCTGGCCTCGTACTACCAGGGCCTGGCGTCGTACCGCCGTGATGGTGCGCTTCCGCAGAGCGGCCAGTACGTGGCGAACGTGCTCGCCCTGCGAGCGAAATTCTGAGGAACGGCGGAGCGCCGCGACAACCGCTCTGACCTGGGACGACGCGCGAAACCCCAGGTCACCGAGCACTTGACGCCGCTCGGTGCCGTGCCAGACTGAGGCGTCCCTAGACGCCCCACAGGCCAGGTCGTGGGCCTCCGGCCCCTCTCGGGGGGTTGGAGGGGGCCGTCAGCGGGCATGCGGGGGAACCAGGAAGCCAAGTAGAGAACGTCCCAATAACCCCTGGCGGCGCGCGCCGCCGGCGGGCCACCGGACGGCACCAACGGCTTCCTGGTCCCTCCAGCATCCGCCCACCCGCTGCTTCCGGGCGCCCGCATCGCGGCGGTGTAGGGTTCCCGCCGCTCGGATCACCGAAGGGGTGGCATGGCTGACGACACGGTCGACGACGACCTCCTCGACGAGGACGTTGACGGGCCCGAGGACCTCGACGAGGCGGATCTCGAGGACCTCCCCGACGACGACCTCATCGAGGACGACGACCTCGACACGGCGGTCGACGACGACGACGACGTGGAGATCGCCGAGGACGCTGTTCCCGCGGTCGTCGCGCCGGCCGGCGACGAGGACGAGGACGAGGACGAGGACGAGGAGGCCGACGAGGACGACGTCGAGGCCAGCCTCGACGTGATCCTGAAGGAGAAGCTGGTCGTCGCCGACGACGAGGAGGACGACGAGGCGACCGACCAGGAGGACCGCGTCGAGAGCACGCTCAAGGTGCTGCCGAAGCAGCCGGACGAGTTCGTGTGCCAGTCCTGCTTCCTGGTGAAGCATCCGCGTCAGCTGGCCGACCCCGAGCGGCAGTTCTGCCGGGATTGCGTATGAGGGAGGCAAGGGCGTGAGCGACGACAAGCCACCGCTCGAGCGGGCCGTCGACCTGCTCGTCTACGCGCCGATCGGCCTCGTGCTCACCGCGCGCGAGGAGTTGCCCCGGCTCATCGACCGGGGCCGCACCCAAGCGGAAGGGCAGCTAGGGATGGCCCGCGTCGTCGGGCAGTTCGCCGTGAACAAGGGCCAGAAGGAGGCCGAGAAGCTGGTGCAGCGGGCTGCGGAGCGACTCGCCGACCTCGGCCTCGTCGGCACCCCCACCCCGGCGCACGAGGAGCGCCCGGCGTCGTCACCGGCGCCCGCGCCCGAAGGCGAGGGCGAGCGGCCGTCGCCTGGGCAGCCCGCCGCCGAGCCGGAGCGGCCGTCGGCCGCGTCGCTCGCCATCCCCGGCTACGACGCGCTGTCCGCCCCGCAGGTCGTGCAGCGCCTGGCCGGTCTGGCCGCCGAGGAGCTCGAGGCGGTGCGGGCCTACGAGGCGGCCACCCGAGGCCGCAAGACCATCCTCAGCAGGATCGCCCAGCTGCAGTCGGTCGCGACCTAGTGCGTCTGTAGCGGTGGAAGCGGCGCGGCGGGCGACGCTTGGCGACCTGCCGCGCCTGGCCGAGCTGTGCCGGGCGGCGCTGGCCGAGCTGGGGGCGCGTGAGCGGGGGGGCCGCCTGTACGTGGTGCGGGAGGGTCGGCCGCAGCCGGTGGAGGAAACCCTGGGCCGCGAGGTCGGCGATGGGCGGTGCCTAGTCCTGGTCGGCACCGTCGACGGCACCATCATGGGGTATTGCACGGGGCGCACCGAGCCGCTGCGCGACGGTCGTCGGCTGGGCCTGCTCGACGAGCTGTTCGTGGAGGAGGGGGCTCGGGGCGTGGGTGTGGGGGAGGCCATGATGGACGAGGCGCTGGCGTGGTTCCGCGAGCAACGCTGTGCTGGCGTCGACTCCACCGCTCTGCCCGGAGCTCGAGAGACCAAGAACTTCTTCGAGGAGTCCGGCTTCACTGCCCGGCTGTTGGTGATGCACCGTTCCCTGGAGGAGTGAGGAGTGGGCGACCCCGGCCTCCCGCCGCGCCGAGCGGATCGCCCCGAGCTGTGCGTCGGCGCCGTCGCCGTCGATGCTGACCGCCTGCTGCTCGTGCGGCGGGGCCACGGTCCTGCCGCCGGGGAGTGGTCGGTGCCCGGCGGGCGGGTGGAGCGCGGGGAGACGCTGGGCGAGGCGGTGGTGCGGGAGCTGGCCGAGGAGACCGGTCTCGACGGCGTGTGCGACGAGCTGATCGGGTGGGTGGAGCGCATCGGGTCCGACCACCACTTCGTCATCCTGGACTTCTCGGTGAGCGTGCTGGACGCCGGCGAGCCGGTGGCCGGCAGCGACGCCGCGGAGGCGGCGTGGGTCCCGCTGGGCGACGTGGCGGCGTTGCGCCTCGTCGACGGGCTGGCCGAGTTCCTCCACGAGCACGGCATCCTCGACGTCATCGCCTGACCACGGGGCGCGCCGGCGCCCACGGGGAGCTCGAAGGCTGCCCCGTGGGCGTGGCGCTGCGGGCGGACGGCTCAGTTGCCCAGGCCCACCGAAGCCGAGGGCAGGCTGATGCTGGCGGTGCCGCCGCCGGCGCTGACGCTGGCCTGCGG
>JALYMX010000281.1 GCA_030773495.1 Actinomycetota bacterium
CCCCGTCACCGAGCTGGGCCACGCCGGGGGCGACCGCCTCGTGGTGGAGGGCGTGCTCGACGTGGGCCTCGACGAGGCCACCGAGGCGTGGCGCAGCGCCATCCCCCGCGCCCTCGGCCTCGCCACCCCCGTTCTGTGAAGCCTGACGCCCGCTGGGCGGGCGTCATCCATCGGAGTACCCCGGAGGAGAGGTCACGGGCGGCGGGCAGCCAGCTCCTCGAGGACGGCGTCGGGGACCTCGAGGTCGCCCCGGCCCACCCCCACCGACAGGTCGGGCTTGTAGGTGCCGTGGTGGTCGGAGCCGCCGGTGGCCACCACGCCGTGGCGGCGGGCCAGCTCGGCCAGCCCGGCCCGCTCGTCGGGCGAGTACCTGCCGTAGACCGCCTCGATCCCCGCCAGGCCCAGGCCGGCCAGCTCGGCGACCGAGGCGTCGAGGTCGGCCGGCGCCAGCCCGGTGCTGAGGGGGTGGGCCCACACGGCCACGCCGCCCGACGCCCGGGCCAGGGCGACGGCCTCGGCCGGGTCGAGTCGGGGCCGGGGCACGTAGCCGGGGCGGCCCTCGGCCAGCCAGCGGTCGAAGGCGTCGGCCATGCTGGTGGCCCGCCCCGCCCGCACCAGCAGGGCGGCGGCGTGGGGGCGCCCGGCGCCCGAGCCGCCCGCCTCGGCCAGCAGCTCGTCGTGATCCAGCCCGAGCGCCTCGGCCATCTTCACGTTGCGCTCGTCGCGCCGGCGCTGCAGCTCGCCCAGCCGGTCCTGGAACGGCCCCTCGCCCGGCTCCACGAAGTACACCAACACGTGCAGCCCGCCCCACGACGTGCGGCACGACACCTCGCACCCCGGCACCAGCTCGATGCCCAGCTCCCGCGCTCTGGCCCGGGCGGCGGGCACGCCGTCGAGGCGGTCGTGGTCGGTGAGGGCGACGGCCGAGCACCCGGCGGCGACGGCCAGCTCGGGGATGCGGGCCGGCGGGTCCGACCCGTCGGACACCGTGGAGTGGGTGTGGAGGTCGATCACCGTGGTGCACGGTAGGGCGATCGCAAGGGGGGAGGGCCCCGTGTGCGAACATGGAGGCGTGACGGTCCGGCCCGCCGTCCCCCCAACCGCCGAGGGAGACGATCACCCGCGCGAGGCGTGCGGGGTGTTCGGCGTCTACGGCGCCGGCCTCCCCGTGGCCCATCTCACCTTCGACGGCCTGTACGCGCTGCAGCACCGGGGCCAGGAGTCGGCCGGGATGGCGGTGAGCGACGGCGAGACCATCACCATCGTCAAGGACATGGGCCTCGTCACCAACGTCTTCGACGACCGCACGCTGGCGCCGCTCAAGGGCCACCTGGCCATCGGCCACACCCGCTACTCCACCACGGGCTCGAGCACGTGGCGCAACGCCCAGCCCGTCTACCGAGAGCCCGGCGAGTCGGGGTTCGCCCTGGGCCACAACGGCAACCTCACCAACACCGTCCGGCTGGCCGCCGAGGCGGGCATGCTCCCGGGCACCGTCACCAGCGACAGCGACCTGGTGGCCGAGATCATCGCCGGCCACTTCCCCGCCGACGGCGAGGGCCGCAGCGACGGGCGCGACCTCGAGCGGGCCCTCGTGCAGGTCCTGCCCCGGCTCCAGGGCGCCTTCTCGTTCGTGCTCATGGACGCCGCCCACGTGATCGGGGTGCGTGACCCCAACGGCTTCCGTCCCCTGTGCCTCGGCAAGCTCGACGCCGGCTGGGTGCTCGCCTCGGAGACGCCGGCGCTCGACGTCATCGGCGCCCACTTCGTCCGCGAGATCGCCCCCGGCGAGATGATCGTCCTCGACGCCACCGGCTGCCGCTCCGAGTACCCCTTCGCGCCCGAGCGGGTGGAGCCGAAGCTGTGCGTGTTCGAGTTCGTCTACATCGCCCGCCCGGACAGCCAGCTGTACGGCAAGGAGGTGCACGGGGCCCGCCGGCGCATGGGCGAGCTGCTGGCCGAGCAGGCGCCCGTCGACGCCGACATGGTGATGGGCGTCCCCGAGTCGGGTGTACCCGCCGCCGAGGGCTACGCCAAGCGCAGCGGCATCCCCTACGGCCAGGGGCTGGTGAAGAACCGCTACATTGGCCGCACCTTCATCGCGCCCACCCAGGAGATGCGCAGCCGGGCGGTGAACCGCAAGCTCAACCCGCTCAGGGAGAACATCAGGGGCAAGCGGCTCATCGTGGTGGACGACTCCATCGTGCGGGGGACCACCCAGCGGGCCATCGTGCGCATGCTGCGCGACGCCGGCGCCGCCGAGGTCCACGTGCGCATCACCAGCCCGCCCTACAAGTGGCCGTGCTTCTACGGCGTCGACACGGGGTCGCGCGGCGAGCTGCTGGCCGCCAACATGACGCTGACCGAGATCCAGGACTACCTGGGCGTGGACTCCATCGCCTTCCTGGCCCTCGACAACCTCGAGCGGGCCATCGAGGCGCCCGGCGCCGGCTTCTGCAACGCCTGCCTCACCGGCCGGTACCCGACGGACGTGCCGGTGGACTTCACCAAGGGCTCGCTCGAGGCGTCGCCCGAGCGTGTCTGAGGCGCCCCGGGCGACGCCCGCAGCCGGGGGCGCGACCTACGCCGAGGCCGGCGTCGACATGGCCGCCGGCGAGCGGGCCGTGGAGCTGATCAAGGACTCGGTGCGCTCCACGTTCCGGCCGGAGGTGCTGGGGGACATCGGCGGCTTCGGCGGGCTGTTCGCCTTCCCGAGCGACCGTTGGCGCGACCCCGTCCTGGTCGGCTCCACCGACGGCGTCGGCACCAAGGCGCTGGTGGCCCAGGCCGCCGGGCGGTTCACCACCATCGGCATCGACCTGGTGGCCATGTGCGTGGACGACCTGGTGTGCCACGGCGCCGAGCCGCTGTTCTTCCTCGACTACATCGCCGTCGGCCGCCTCGACCCCGAGCACGTGAAGCAGTTGGTCGAGGGCGTGGCCGTCGGCTGCCGCCAGGCCGGTTGCGCCCTCCTCGGCGGCGAGATGGCCGAGCACCCGGGCGCCATGGAGCCCGGCGAGTTCGACCTGGTGGGCTCGGCGGTGGGCGTGGTGGAGCGCGACCGCGTAGTCACCGGCGAGCGGGTGCAGGCCGGCGACGTGCTCATCGGCCTTCCCTCGCCCGGGCTGCGCTCCAACGGCTACTCGCTGGCCCGGCGGGTGCTGCTCGAGGTCGCCGGCCGGCGCCTCGACGAGCCGGCGTTCGCCGGCGCCACCCACACCCTGGCCGACGAGCTGTTGGCCCCGTCGGTGATCTACGCGCCGGCCGTCCTCGCCCTGCTGCGCTCCGTCGACGTGCGGGCCGTGGCCCACGTCACCGGCGGCGGCCTGCCCGGGAACCTGGCGCGGGTGCTGCCGGCCGACGTCGACGCCGTGATCGACCCGATGTCGTGGGAGCGGCCGGCCATCTTCGCCGAGATCCAGCGCCTGGGCGACGTGGCCGACGACGAGATGGCGAGGGTGTTCAACCTCGGCGTCGGCATGGTGGTGGTGGTTCCCCCCGGGCGTGACGTCTTCAGCGCCCTCGACGTCCTGCGGGCCGCCGGGCACCGCGCCGTCGAGATCGGCGTGGTCGTCGACGGCCAGGGCCGCGTGGCGCTCGAGGCCTGACGCGCGGCCGCTACGGCGCGGCGCCGGCCGCCCGCAGCTCGGCCATGGTGAACAGCGAGCGCAACGCCACGCCGGCCTCGGCCAACGCCTCCCGCCCGCCGGCCTCGCGGTCGATCACGCACACCGCGTCGGTGACCACGGCGCCGAGGCGGCGCAGGTCGCCGACGGAGGTCACCACCTGGCCGCCGGAGGTCACCACGTCCTCCACCACCACCACGTGGCGGCCGTCGACGTCGCCCCCCTCGGCCAGCCGGCACGTGCCGTAGTCCTTGGCCCGCTTGCGCACGAACAACGCCGGGCTCCCCGTGACCTGCGCCAGCATCGTGGCCACGGGGACGCCGCCCAGCTCCAACCCGGCCAGGGCGTCGTAGCGGGGAGGGAGCAGCGAGGCCATGGCCTCGGCCACCTCGCGCAGCAGCGCCGGGTCGGCCTCGAACAGGTACTTGTCGAAGTACTCGTCGCTGGTCGCCCCGGAGCGAAGGCGGAAGGTGCCGGTGAGGTGGGCCCGCTGGTGGACCCGGCGGGCCAGCCCGTCGCCCATGCTCGGTGCGCCGCTCAGAAGGCCAGCAGCCACCGGGCGGCGGCGGCCACGTCGTCGACCTGCGGCAGGGTGGCGGCCTCCAGGGTCGGCTCGTAGGCGACGTGGGCGTCCTTGGCCCCCACCCGCCGCACCGGCGCGTCGAGGTCGCCGAACAGCTCGTCCGCCGCCCACGCCGCCACCTCGGCGCCGAACCCGCACGTCACCACGTCCTCGTGGACGACCAGGAGCTTTCCGGTGCGGCGCACCGACTCGGCGACGGCGTCGCGGTCCCACGGCGCGAGGCTGCGCAGGTCGAGGACCTCCACCGACCACCCGTCCTCGGCTTCGAGGCGGGCGGCAGCTTGGCGGGACTTCTCCACGGTGGCGCCCCAGGTGACGACGGTGAGGTCGTCCCCGGGTCGGGCGCAGGCGGCGCGTCCGAAGGGGACCACGTAGTCGGCCGGCGGGTAGGCGTCGCGCGCGTAGGCCTGGCGCAACAGGTGCTTATGCTCGAGAAACAGCACCGGGTCTTCAGCTCGGAACGCGGCGCGCAGGAGGCCGGCGGCGTCACGGGCCCGGGACGGGAAGGCGATGAGCAACCCCGGCACGTGGGCGAAGATCGACTCCCCGCACTGCGAGTGCCAGATGGCGCCGCCGCTGAGGTAGCCGCCGATGGGGACGCGCAGCACCATGGGGCAGGTGAAGTGGCCCATGGAGCGCCACCGGACGGTGGCCGCCTCGCTGCGGATCTGCTGCATGGCCGGCCAGATGTAGTCGAAGAACTGGATCTCGGGCGCCGGCCGCAGCCCCCGTAGAGCCTGGCCCACGGCGCGCCCGACGATGTTGGCCTCGGCCAGCGGGGCGTTGTAGCAGCGGGCCGCGCCGAACTCCCGTTGCAGCCCCGCCGTGGTGCCGAACACGCCGCCCTTGCCCTCCAGCCGGGCCAGCACCGCCTCGGAGCCGTCGGCCACGTCCTGCCCGAACACCCGGATGCGCTCGTCGGCCGCCAGCTGCTCGTGCAGCGTCCGCCGGATGGCCTCGCCGAAGGTGACCTCCTCGCCGCCGTCACGGGGCGGCGGCGGGTCGGGGAGGCGGGGGAGGGCGAGCACGTGGTCGGTGACGGCTGCCGGGTCGGGGCGGGCGGCGGCCAACGCCTGCTTGGCCGCCTGGGCAACGGTCCGGTGGGCCTCGCTGCGGATGGTCTCGGCCTGCTGCTCGGTGAGCACCCCACTGTCGATCAGGGCCTGCCGGAGCAGCACGATCGGGTCGCGGCGGGCCTCGTCGGCCAGCTCTTCGGGCAGCCGGTACCGGCTCTGGGTGTCGGCCGACGAGTGGGAGTAGGGCCGGGTGACGGTGGCGTGGAGCAGGACCGGTCCCCGTCCCGCCCTCGCCCGCTCGACGAGGCGGGCGGCGGCCCGCCGGGAGGCGAAGTAGTCGGTGCCGTCGACCCGGCGGACCTCGAGGCCGGGGAAGCCCCGCACGAGCTCGGACACCGGCGCCGGGCCCTGGTCGGCGGTGGGGACCGAGATGGCGTAGCCGTTGTCGGCGACCACGAACAGCACCGGCAGCTGCAGGGTGCACGCCGTGTTCAGGCTCTCCCAGAACTCCCCCTCCGACGTGGCCCCGTCGCCCAGCGACACGTAGGTCACCTCGTCGCCCCGGGCGCAGCAACCGGCCAGGTGCGGTCGGGTGGCGATGTACCGCCCCGCCTCGGCGCAGCCGACGGCGGGGAGGCACTGGCTGCCCGTGGGGCTGGACTGGGTGACCACGTTGAGGTGCGGGAAGCTCCAGTGGCACGGCATCTGGCGGCCGCCCGACGCCCGGTCGTCGCCGGACCCGACGGCCATGAGGAGCATCTCGAGCGGCGACACGCCGAGGCCCAGCATGAGTGCCCGGTCGCGGTAGTAGGGGAAGAACCAGTCGTGGCCGGGACGGAGGTGGCGGGCCAGGGCCAGGAGCAACGCCTCGTGCCCGGCGCCCGAGATCTGGAAGAACACGCGGCTCTGCTTGTGCAGGCTGATCTCGCGGTCCTCGAGCGCGCGAGAGACGCAGGCCAGCCGGAAGTCCTCGACCACCTCGGCGTGGGGCAACCCCTGGAGGCGGGGCTCCACGGTGGCCCACGGCCCGCGCAGCTCGTGCTCGACCGTCCCGGCGACGGGCCTCACCGGGGCGCCTCCCAGCTGCCGGTCGCTCGGCGGATCATCCGCACGCCGCCCACCTCGGCGATGCGCCGCTCGGCCAGGCGGTCGGCCGCCTCCACCGTGGTGACCCGCTGGGCGTCGGCCAGGGCCAGCACGGCGGCCGTCGTGCGGAAGATCTCGGCCACGGCCGGGGCCGCCCGGTCGGCGTCGTAGCCGCGCAGGCCCTCGGCGATGTCGATCACGCCGCCGGCGTTGACGACGTAGTCGGGGGCGTACACCACGCCGGCCGCCTGCAGCTCGGCGGCGCACGAGGCGTCGGCCAGCTGGTTGTTGGCCGAGCCCACGACGGCGGCGCAGTGCAGCTCCGGGATGGTGGCGGCCGAGAGGACGCCGCCCAGGGCGCAGGGCGAGAAGACGTCGCAGTCCACGGCGTGGGCCTTGTCGGCCGACACGACGTCGACCCCGAGGGCGCCCGCCACCCGGTCCACGGTGGCGCCCACGACGTCGCTCACCGTCACCCTCGCCCCCTCCTCCACCAGGCGGCGGGCCACGTGCGAGCCCACCTTGCCCACGCCGCTCACCACCACGTGGCGACCGGCGAGAACCGGCGCGCCCCACAGGTGGTCGGCCACGGCCCGCATGGCGTGGAGCACGCCCTCGGCGGTGGCGGCCGACGGGTCGCCGGAGCCGCCCAGGGAGGGGCTGGCGCCGGTGACGTGGCGGGTCTCTCGCAGGATGACGTCCATGTCGGCCTGGGTGGTGCCCACGTCCTCGGCGGTCACGTAGCGCCCACCGAGGGCGTCGACGTGGCGACCGTAGGCCCGCAACAGGGCCTCCGTCTTGTCGGTGGCGGGGTCGCCCAGGATCACCGCCTTCCCGCCGCCGAGGTCGAGGCGGGCGAGGGCCGACTTGTACGTCATGCCCTTGGCCAGCCGCAGCACGTCCTCGAGGGCCGTCTCGGTGTCGGGGTAGGGGCGGAACCGGGTGCCGCCGAGGGCGGGGCCGAGCACCGTGGAGTGCACGGCGATGATGGCCCGCAGGCCGGTGCGACGGTCGTGGCAGAACACGATCTGCTCGTAGTCGTCGTCACCCACCCGCTCGAACAGGTCCACGGAGCGCCGAGCGTACCCGCCTGGCCCCGTCGACCCGTGCGGGGACTAGTCATATCAGGGTCCGCACAATGACACGTTCGGGCCATCGACGGCACTCGGGACTCCCCGTACCTTCCAGCACGAAAGGGACCACCATCTGAAGGGATTGACCGTGGCCGAGCAGAACCAGTCCGACCCCCTCCTCACCCCCGCCGAAGTGGCGGCGCTGTTCCGGGTGAACCCGAAGACCGTGACCCGGTGGGCGCGGGCCGGCAAGATCACCGCCATCCGCACGCTGGGCGGCCACCGGCGGTTCCGGGCCTCGGAGATCCGCCGCTCGCTCGAGGAGATGCAGCATCAGGGCCTGTAGGGCCGGCGGGTAGGCTCGCCGGCGTCCATGTCCGCCATCGAGGCCGTCACGTTCGACTACTGGAACACGCTGGCCTATGAGCTGCGGGGCGAGTTGCGCACCCGCCGGCTCGAGGCGTGGTCCGGCCTCCTCGAGGAGGCCGGCTTCGCCCTCGAGCGGGTGGAGCTGGAGGCGGTCTACGACGGCGCGTGGGACGCCTACGTGGCGTCGTGGGAGGCCAATCAGCAGTTCCTCGCCGCCCAGGCGGCCGAGCACATCATCGAGACCCTCGGCTTCGCCGTGCCGCCCGACGTGCGCACCGCCCTGGTCGACGCGTTCGGCAGGGCCGGCGAGGACTGCGAGATCCACCTGGCCGAGGGCGTCGGCGACTGCCTGCACACCCTCAAGGCGGCCGGCGTGAAGCTCGGCATCATCTGCGACGTGGGCTTCACGCCCTCGTCCACGCTGCGCGATCACCTGATCCGCCACGGCGTCCTGCCGTTGTTCGACCACTGGTCGTTCTCCGACGAGGTGGGCGCCTACAAGCCGTCCCCGGTGATCTTCGACCATGCCCTCGAGGGCCTGGGCGGCCCCGCGCCCGAGCGGGTGGCCCACGTGGGCGACCTGCGCCGCACCGACGTGGCGGGGGCACGGGCCATGGGGATGGTGGCGGTGCGCTACACGGGGATCAGCGACGACGCCAGCCAGCCCGAGCCCGAGGGCCACCACGTCATCACCCACCACGCCCAGCTGGCCGGCGCATTGGGCATCGGGTAGGCGGCGTCCGGACGCGGGAACGGCGGGCCGTGGGGCCCGCCGCTCCGTGCTCAACTGCTGAGGACGAGGATCAGGCGTTGCTCTCCTCGGCCTTCTCGGTGCCGCAGCACTCGCACCCGCAGCCGCAGGGCTCCTGGGCGGCGGGGACCGGCGTGGTGCTGCAGCCGCAGCCGCAACTCTCTGCGCTCATCTCATCTCTCCTTGTGTGTCGTCGTCGTGGGTTGCTCGTGTCCTGGAGGGCCCCATCCGGATGAGGTCCGACCCGCACTGCCCGCCGGCGACGTCGGCGACAGGCAGCTCCTCGACCATGCGGGCGATGTCGGCCCGCAGGCGGGCCAACGAGGCCATCTCCCCGTCCAGCTCGGCCATGCGGCGCTCGAGGAGCCGCCGCGTGTGGCCGCACGGGCACAGGCCCCGTTCCCTCGCCTGGAGGAGCTCGCCGATCTCCTCGAGGCGCAGCCCGAAGCGCTGGGACCGCTTGATGAACTGGACGCGCTCGACGGCGTCGTCGTCGTAGAGCCGGTACCCGGACGGGCTGCGATCAGGTTCGGGCAGGAGCCCGATCCGCTCGTAGTAGCGGAGGGTGTCGGCGGACGTTCCCACTCGATCGGCCAGCTTCGACACGGTCAAGCTCATGGAACGAGCATAAACCCTGGAGTCGACTCCAAGGTCAAGCGGTTTCGCGCCGGGGTCACCCCGAACGCCGGCCGCTGGGCCGCTCGGGGTCAGGCGACGCGCTGCTCGCCTTCGGTGCGTCGCGACGGACGATCGGCCGGGGCGGCCGCCGGCGCGGCGCGCCGCAGCAGGGGCCCCACGCACACGCTCACGATCAGACCCAGGGCGACCCAGGCCACGAGGAGCCACACGAGTGCAGGCATGCACAGTTCATCGGCACGTGGTCGGCCCGCTTGAGCCCGTTCCCGGCGGCCACCATGGAAGGCGTGGAACTGGTGATCCTGTCCGGGCTCCAGGCATCGGGGAAGTCGACGTTCCGGCGGGACCGGTTCCCCGACCACGTGGTGGTCAGCAAGGACCTGATGCGGAACACCCGCCGCAAGCAGGAGCGCCAGCTCCGCCTCGTCGACGAGGCACTGGCCGCCGGCCGGTCGGTGATCGTCGACAACACCAACCCGGGCCCCGGCGAGCGGGCGCCGCTGATCGAGCTCGGGCGGCAGCACGGGGCGCGGGTCGTGGGCTACCACTTCGAGCCCGACCTGGGTGCCTCCCTGGCCCGCAATGCCGCCAGGCCCCCGGCCGAGCGCGTGCCGCCCGTGGGGCTGTTCGCCGTCCTGCGCCGGCTGCGCCGGCCTTCACTGGACGAGGGCTTCGACGAGCTGTGGTGGGTGCGGGCGGCCGGCGGCGCCTTCGAGGTCTCCCCGCTGCCCGCCGCCACCTCTGACGGGAGTTAGCGTCTCGCCGATGGCCAGCGGCCACCACCCGGTGATCTTCCTGTCCAACCGCGGGCCGGTCCAGTACGGGCGCAGCGACGGGGAGCGGACGGCCACGCGCGGCGGCGGGGGGCTCGTCACGGCCCTGTCGGGCCTGGCTGGCCACCTCGGCGACGCGCTGTGGGTGTGCGGGGCCATGACCGACGAGGACGTGGCCGTCGCCCGGGAGCACGACGGCGCCTTCATGGTGGGTGAACGGCACGAGGGCCTCCTCGTGCGGATGGTGGAGACCGATCCCGATGCCCGCCAGAAGTTCTACTCCGTCATCGCCAACCCGCTGCTGTGGTTCATCCAGCACTACCTCTGGGCGCTGAGCGACGCGCCGGACATCACCCGCCGAGAGGTCGACGCCTTCGAGAACGGGTACGTGCCGGTGAACGACCGGTTCGCCGACGCGGTGGCCGAGGAGGTCGACCGACGAGGCGGGCGGGCGACGGTGATGGTGCAGGACTACCACTTCTACCTGGTGCCCCAGCTCGTGCGGGCCCGCTGCCCCGAGGCCTTCCTCCACCACTTCGTGCACGTGCCGTGGCCCCAGCCCGACGCATGGCGGGTGCTGCCCCCGCCCATGCGCGAGGCGCTGCTCACCGGCGTGCTCGGCAACGACGTCGTGGCGTTCCACACCGAGCGCTACGCCCGGAACTTCCTGCTCGGCTGCCAGGAGCTGCTGGGGCTGCGCGTCGACCTGGACGGGCTGTCGGTGGACTTCGAAGGGCACACGGTGCGAGCCCGGTGGTACCCGATCTCCGTCGATACCGCCCACTTCGACGAGCTGGCCGCCTCACCCGCCGTGCGCGAGCACGAGCGGCGCCTGGCCGACCGCCGGCGGGACCACCTGGTCCTGCGGGTGGACCGGGCCGACCTGAGCAAGAACATCGTGCGGGGGTTCAAGGCCTTCGACGTGCTCCTCGACGACCATCCCGAGCTGGCCGAGCGGGTGACCTTCCTCGCCCTCGTGCAGCCCAGCCGGGGCGACGTCGCCGAGTACGCCGACTACCTGGAGCGCATCCGCCGGGTGGTCGCCGACGTCAACCTCAAGCACGGGACCTCGGACTGGCAGCCCGTCGACCTGCGGCTCGAGGAGAACATGGACCAGGCGGTGGCCGCCTACAAGCTGTTCGACGTGCTCGTGGTGAACGCCATCTTCGACGGCATGAACCTCGTCGCCAAGGAGGCCGTCCTGGTCAACGAGCGCGACGGCGTGCTCGCCCTCTCGGAGAACACCGGCGCCCACGAGGAGCTGGGCGCCTTCGCCGTCACCCTGCACCCGTTCGACATCCAACAACAGGCCGACGCCATCTACGCCGCCCTGACGATGGACCCGGACGAGCGCCGCCAGCGGCGGGACGCCTGCATCGCCGTCATCCGGGAGAACGACATCGAGAAGTGGCTGCAGGAGCAGCTGGACGACGTGGGCCGCCTGCGCGGCGAGTAGT
>JALYMX010000282.1 GCA_030773495.1 Actinomycetota bacterium
GAGCTGCAGGGCGAGGGCCTTGGGCAGGCCGGGTACCGGCGCCGGCACGCCGGCGAGGGCCCGCCGCACCTGGGCGGCCGCCACCGTCCACGGGGCGTTGCGGGCGAGGCACAGGAGGCGGTTGCGGGCGGCAAGGGCCTGTACCGAGGCGGCCAGCGGACCCCCGGTGCTCACACCTCCGACGTGGCGGACGACGCCCGCTGGCTCGTAGCGCGCCGTGAGACCGGCGAGGCGGGCCCGCCAGCACCAGTCGACGTCCTCGTAGTAGGCGAAGAACGAGGCGGCGAACCGGCCCACCCTCGCCAGGGTCTCCGCCCGGGTGACCATCGCCGCGCCGCAGGCGCCGAAGCGCTCGGCGGCGACGTCGAAGCGGTCGTCGTCGGGGCTGAGGTACCCGTAGTCGCCGGCCCACCCCTCGGTGCTGAGGTACGAGCCCGCGTTGTTGATCAACGCCACCGTGCCCGCCACCGGGGCCGGCTCCCCGTCGATGCGCAGGTCGGCGGGGTCCCAGCCGGGCTCGAGGGCCAACCGGATCGGCTCCCGTCCCGCCGTCCAGCGCCACGGTCCCTCGCGGCCGTCCAGCACTCCGCGCTCGAGGCCATGGACGCCGGGGCCGACGAGGCGCTCCAGCACGTCGGTGCCGGCGATGGTGGCCGACCGAAGGGCGCGCCCCAGCGGTCGCGCGTCGTGGCCGATGCGGCGGGGCTCGTCGTCGAAGAGGATCTCGGCGAAGGGAAGGGCGAACACGAGCTTCGGCGCGACGACGCCGACCGACGGGTCGGCCAGCGCTCGTTCGGCCGAGGCCAGCCAGCCGGGGTCGGCCATCGCGTCGTCGTTCAGGAGCGCCACGACGTCGCCCGTGGCGGCGCGCACGCCGGCGTTGACGCCGCCCGGGAACCCGGCGTTCGCCTCCAAGCGGACGACGCGGGCCGCGGACCGCCGGGCCACCTCGCCCACCTCGGCGTCGGGCGAGCCGTTGTCGACGACCACCACCTCGTCGCACTGCCCGGCGACCGACTCGACGCAGGCGGCGAGCCAGCGGTGCCGGCGGTGAGACACCACGATCACCGACGTAGACACCGCCGGATCGTACGGCGCGTCAAGAACCGTGCGGGGCGTCGCGACCGTTTGATGACCGGGCGCATCGGCCTCCTGGCCGGGCTCGGCGTGCGCCTCGCCCGGTCGCCACGACAGCGCCGTCTTCCTGGACGAACGGCCCTCCCGCCGGCTCGCCCTGACCGCCCACGCCCCCGTCCACGTCGCCTCAGCCACCCGCGTCGGGAACGCGCTGGTCGCCGGCATCCCGGTCACCGCCGGGCGCGACGCCGGGTGCCCGGTGCGTCTTCGCCCCGACGGCACCTCCTGGTAGGCACGGGCGGCGCCCTCATCGGCGCCGGCCCCAGGGACCGGTCGTCGCTGGGCGGCAAGGTGCTGCGGGTGGACAAGCTGTCGGGGGCGCTGGCGCCGGGCAACGCCCTTCGCCGGCTCCCGCGTGCTCACCTTCGGGCACCGCAAGGTGCAGGGCCTCGCCGTGCGCCCCGGGGGCCAGGTCTTCGACGTCGACCACGGGACCAACCGGGACGCGAGGTCAACCTGCTGCGCCCGGGCGCCAACGGCGGCTGGGATCCGGTCCCGGGCTACGACGAGCGGGCGCCGATGACCGACCTGGCGAAGTTCCTCGACGCCAACGGCGGAGGGGCCGACCGCATCCTCCGGGTCACCCCCGGCTGACGCCCGCCGGGCCCGGCCGGCCAGCGCCGAGCAGCGACAGGGCCAGCCCGTCGAGGATGTCGGCCTCCGAGACGAGGCACTCGTCGAAGTCGAAGTGGCGCATGATCGTCACCAGGACGACGGCGCCGCCCACGATGACGTCGGCCCGCGCCGCCTCGAGGCCCGGGTTGTGCACGCGGTCGGCGCGCGCCTCGGTGGCCAGCGTGCGGAACACGTCCTCGGCGGCCGCCCTGGTGAGCACGAAGTGGTGGATGCGCTCCGGGTCGTACTCCATGAGGCCGATCTCCACGGCGGCCATGGTGGTCACCGTGCCGGCCAGCCCCACCAACCGGGTCGCCTCCTTCACCGCCGGCAGCTCGCGCTCCACGTCCTCCAGGTAGGCGTGGACCACCGAGATGGCCTGCGACAGCTCCAGCGGCGAGGGCGGGTCGTGGCGCAGGAACCGCTCGGTGACCCGGACGCAACCGAGGTCCAGCGACAGCGCGCCCGCCGGGTCGGCAGCACCCACGACGAACTCGGTGGAGCCGCCGCCGATGTCGACGACCAGGAACGGGCCGTCGGCCGGGTCGAGCTGGGCGGTGGCTCCGAGGAACGACAGGCGCCCCTCCTCGTCGCCGTCGAGCAGCTCGGGGCGCGCCCCGAGCGCCTCCTCGGCGGCGTCGAGGAACTCGGCCCGGTTCTCGGCGTCGCGCACCGCCGACGTGGCCACCGCCCGCACCCGCTCGGCACCGAGGCGGCGAACCTCGCCGGCGTAGTCCCGCAGCACGGCGAGCGTGCGCTCCACGGCGCCCGGGTCGAGGCGGCGGGCAGCGTCGACGCCCTGGCCCAGGCGGGTGATCCGCATGCGCCGCTCGAGGGGGCGGGGCCCGCCGTCGGTGACCAGGAGGCGGGTCGAGTTGGTCCCACAGTCGACCGCCGCCACCCTCATCGGCCGCTCCCGAGGTGCTCCGCCACCCAACGGCCGACCGGGTCGTCGCCGCCGGCCAGGAACCAGGCGTAGTGGGCGTGCAGGCACTTCACACCCTGACGGGTGCCGGCGACGCCGCCGGACGGGCGGGGCCCGTCGTGGCCGGGAGGGAGCGAGGCGTCACGCTCGGCGGCGTAGCGGGCATGCGCGGCGGCCAGCTCCGCCGAGTCGACGGCGACCTCGGCCGCCCGCACGCCGCCGTCCGCCTCGAGGCGGGACACCGCCTCCCGCTCCCGGCGGCCGACCAGCCAGTAGCGGGTGGGCATGGGTCGGCCGTCGGCCAGCAGCGGTGCGTTGCGGATGACGACCGGCTCCCCGTCCTCGGCGGTGACCACCACGTCGTAGTCGCCCTGTGGGGTGCGGCCGAGGAGGGCCTCCACCCGGTGGTCGACGGCCATGCCTGCTAGGAGCGCAGCCGGCGCCGGCGGCGCAGCCGCAGGCACAGCACGGCGAGGAAGGCCACCACGCCGACCGCCGCCAGCACGGGTGTGCGGGGACCAGCCGAGACCGGCGCGAGTGTGGCACCAGGGCTGGGCGCCGGCGTCACGGGGACCGTGGCAGCGGCCTGGTCCGAAGCGGGCCCGTCGCCGAGGAGCCGGGAGCGCGCGGGGCCGGCGGGGGCGTCGTCAGGGGAGGAGGCGGCCTCCGCCTCGTTGGTCACGTCCACGGGAAGCCTCCACGGGGTCGGCAGCAGCGACGGCCCGGAAACGCTAGCCGGGCGGGCCACGCGCCGTCGCGTCCCGGCATACTCTGAGGGCACGATTGGTTCGGGTCGGAGTCGGGGCACGGTTGCATGAGAGAACCGCGTAAGACGATCGAGGGCCTCGCCGCCGAGATGCGCATCTCGGTCGACGCCGCTATCGACGGACTGGCCTACGAGTTGCGCGCCATCCGGTCCCACCTGCCCTCCCACGGCTCGTCCGGCGAGCTGAGCCCCCGCACGCCGGGCGGCTGGAACGCCGCCCTCTACGCCTACGACGAGGCCCTGGTGGTGGCTGCCAACCTCATGGGGCTCCCCAACGCCCCCGCGCTCGACCTCTTCGTCGGCACCCGCCGGCTCACCGAGCTCGAGCGCAGCCGCCTCGAGCGGGGCTTGGCCGAGGTCGGGGTCGACCTGCGGGCGCCGCGCGAGCTCGGTTCCGGCTGACCGGCCGCAGTGGCGGACAGCGGGCACGGCGAGCCGCCGTCGACGGTGCTGCCCTGCCCGGACTGCGGCCGGCGCAACCGGGTGCCGGCCCACCTCCTCGGTCAGCTCGCGACGCTGCGCTGCGCCGTCTGCCGCCAGCCCCTCGCGCCCCCTTCCCC
>JALYMX010000283.1 GCA_030773495.1 Actinomycetota bacterium
TCGAACTGGACGAGCCTGGCCAGTGCCCGCATGAACGGCGAGTGGCGGCCGCCCTTGTCGCCCAGGCCGAGGGCGCGGGCGGTGTCGGCCAGGGGCAGCTCGAACCCCGACGGCGACGCCTCCAGGCTGGCGACCAGCCGGCGCAGGAGCCAGGTGGTGGACGGGCCCAGGATGCCGAGCCAGTACGTCTCCACGTAGTGGGAGCGGGGGTCGTGGCCCAGCGAGTCGATGGTGTTACGCTAGAACCCATGAGCACGAGGGCTGCCATCTACTGCCGGATCAGCGACGACCGAGAGGGTGGCGCCCTCGGCGTGAAGCGCCAGGAGCAGGACTGTCGGGCACTGGCCGACCGCAAGGGGTGGCCCGTGGCCGAGGTGTTCATCGACAACGACGTATCGGCGTACTCGGGCACCATCCGCCCCGCCTACCGCCGGATGCTCGCCGGGATCAAGGACGGCGACATCGACGCCGTGGTGGTCTGGCACCTCGACCGACTGCACCGGGCGCCGAAGGAGCTCGAGGAGTTCTTCGAGGTTTGCGACGCGGCAGGCGTCAAGGATCTCGCCAGCGTCACCGGCGACGTCGACTTGTCCACCTACGACGGGCGCTTCATGGCCCGTATCCTCGGCGCGGTGGCGCGGAAGGAGTCCGACGACAAGAGCCGCCGCACGCGCCGTAAGCACCTTGAGCTGGCCGAGGCCGGCGCAGCGGTGGGCGGGGGGCGCCCCTTCGGCTACGAGGACGACCGGGTGACCGTCCGTCCCGACGAGGCCGAGCTGATCCGAGAGGCGGCACGGCGAGTGCTCGCCGGCGACTCCATCCGAGGGATCTGCGCCGACTGGAACGACCGCGGGATCGCCGCCGTCCGGGGCGGGAAGTGGACGCAGACCTCGCTGCGCCGCCTGCTTCTCAGCCACCGGATCGCCGGCCTCCGCTCGCACGGCAAGGATGGCCCGGTGGCGCCGGCCGTCTGGCCCGCCATCCTCGACAAGAGGACGCACGAGCGGGTGCGAGCGATGCTGCTCAACCCCTCGCGGCAGGCCACGGCGGGGTTCGGCGCCCGCAGCTACCTCCTGACGGGGTTCCTCGTCTGCGGGAGGTGCGGGACCCGGCTCATCGCGCGGCCCAAGGAGACGCACCGGCGCTCCTACGTCTGCGCGAGCGGCCCTGGCCGCGGTGGCTGCGGCGGCGTGCGCATCGTGGCTGACCCCCTCGAAGAGCTGATCGTGGAGATGGTGCTCACCGCCATCGACTCGCCCGAGCTTGCCTCCGCCATGCAGATGAGCACCGAGGGCGCCGAGCAGGACCGCGCCGTGGACGACCTGGCCGTCATCGACGCCAAGCTGGGCGAGCTCGCGGAGATGTGGGCGGCAGGGGAGATCGGCCGGGCCGAGTGGCTGACCGCCAGAAAGCCGTTGGAGGCCCGTCAGGAGGCCGCACGCCGGGCGCTGAGCCGTCAGCGGGGCACCACCGCCCTCGACGGCTTCCTCGGCCGCCCTGGGGCGCTACGGCAGGCGTGGGACGGGCTGGGGCTGGAGCGCCGCCGGGCCATCATCGCCACGGTGGTCGACCGGGTGAACATCGGCCCGGCCAAGCGGGGTTTCAACCGCTTCGACCCGGCGCGCGTCGAGGTGGTGTGGCGGGCCTAGCGCGTCAGGAGCGTTCAGGTACACTCACGTCTAGGCAGTTGTCCCCTCGCCCGGGACTGCAACGGAGGGCGAAGCCGGAGCACGCGGCCCCGACATGGGAGCGGTGCACTTCCCGACACGGGAGGTTGCCCCTGCTCGTTGCGAAGCACACGCTTCGCCCGGCCCAAGGAGAGTTCCCTTGGAGTCGCCTGTCCCTGGCTATCTCCGATACGGCGAAGCGGCAACGCTCTATCGCCTTTCAACGTCAACGCTTCGTCGCCTTGTCCGCTCCGGCGCCCTTCCTTCGTACAAGCTGGGGAAGCGGTTGGTGCTCCTGTCTCGCGCCGACATCGACGCGCATCTCGCGAAGCACCGCAGGGGTGCAGCGTGACTTTCGACCTCCCCGCCGTCGTAGCCGAGAGCCGCGCCGCTCAAGGGCTACCACCGAAGGTCACCGACCCCGCCGCGCTGCGCCGGCTGGCCGAGCTGTTCGGCCCCCAACGCGACGAAGGGGCCCTCTCGGGCCCCCACGCCACCGCTGACCACGCTCTTGCTCAAGGAGCCGATCGTGGCTCAGGGTAGCGCAGTCCCGCCGATCCCGGAGCGGGACCAGGCGAAGTTCGACCTGTTCTGGGCCCAACGCTACGAGGAGAATCGCGAGCGGCGCCGGACCAACGTGCGCCTGTGGCGCAGCCGGCTGCGCCAGCGCCAACCGCTCGACACCGGCCTCGCCGTCGCGCTGTGGAACACGTACATGGACAGCCACGGCGGCAACCTTGAGGCCGCCCTGGGCGAGCTGGTCGCATCGCTCATGGAGGCCGACCTGCTCGAGGACCAGCAGTGGTGAGCGAGCGCACCGCACCCGAGGGCGCCACCGTCTACCGCGACGACGACGGGCGCCGTTACTGGCGTGAAGGCTCGCAGGTTGTCTACATCGACCCGCCGCCGACCTCGAGCAACGGCACCAAGATCACCGGCGACTGCGGCACCAAGATCACCGGCGACTGCCAGTGCTCGCTGGAGCCGCCTCACCACATCATCGAACACGAAGCGTGGAAGCGGTGGAATGAGGCCCGGGCGGGGTGCCCCGTGTGCTGGTGCGGTAGCGGTCAGGTCCACTTCCACGACCGGCGGGGGCGCGCTATCCACAGCGGCGAAGAAGGGCTTGAGAACCGGAACGGCGACCGGTCGCTAGCGACGAGCGGCGGCGACGAGCGCGACGAGTCTGGCCTCGAGTTCCTGACCGCCGCCCAGCTCGCCGCCGAGGTCGACAACGCCCCGCCGGTCGGCTTCCTGTTCCGCCCCGTGTGGCCCGCTGACGCCTACGGCGTGGCCGCGGCCGAGCACAAGGCCGGCAAGACGTGGGCCGGGCTCGACATGGTGGTATCGGCTGCGTCGGGTACGCCGTGGCTCGGTGTGTACCCCGTGGAGCGGGCCGGGCCCGTGCTCGTGTTCCTCGGCGAGGGCGGCAAGCGCAAGATGCTTCGCCGGCTGCGGGCCATTTGCGCCTCCCGCGGGCTGGTGTTCGAGGAGTTGCCCATCATCCTCTGCCCTCGTTCGCCGCACCTGACCTCGCTCGTTCACGTCGGGCGGATCGCCGACGAGGTGGCCCGGTTGCGCCCGGTGCTGGTGGTGATCGACCCGCTGTACCTGGCAGCGCGGGGGGCGAAGTCCGCCTTGCTGGTCGACATGGGCGCCCACCTCGAGAACGTCCAGGCCGTCGTGCAGGCCCACGGCGCCGCGCTGTGCGTCATCCACCACTGGAACCAAACGGGCACCGGGCGCGGCTCGGAGCGCATGAGTGGCGCCGGCCCGGCTGAGTGGGGGCGGGTGCTCGTGTCGGCCAAGGTCGAGCACCGCCACACCGACGAGCCGTCCATGGCGACGACGGTCACCCTCGCCTTGCAGTTCGAGGGCGACGAGATCCCGCACACGGAGCTGCGCATCCGCCGCAAGGTGTGGGCCGACGACCCGGACGACCTCGCCTCGCCGATGCACTACGAGGTGGAGCGGCTCGAGGCGAAGTCCTTGGGAGTGTCGCCTGTGGGAGACATTCGGCCGGCGACAGCCCGCGTGCTGGCCGTTCTCACCGCCGCGAGCACGGGGATCACCGTGTCAGAGATCGGCGACGACCTGGCGACGGACGCAACGGGGCTGAAACCGCTCAAGGCCCGCACGATTCAGGCGTCGCTGAAGGAGCTCGAGGAGGCGAAGTTGGCCGAGTGCGAGCACCTGGGCGGCCGTGCGTACGTGTGGCGTGCGCTTGGTGCCGCCGAGGAGGCCGGAAATGGCCTCTGACCTGCACGTACGTTGCGTATGCGCATTCCCGTGCGCATGTGCGCAAGCACGAGCGGGAGGTATGCGCACGCACGCACACACCTATAGAGGGTGTGCGCATGCCGACGTGCGCATGCGGATGGTGGGCCAGCGGGCCCCGGGGGGGTACCCCCCTGCGCTTCCTGCTCATCCTCCGACCCTCGCCGGTCGATTTTTGTCCGGCCGAGAAGTTCCGGGGAGAGAAGCGAGGACGGGCGAGGGGTCACAGACAGCCTGCTGCGCCTACCCATGCCACCCCTGGGTAGCCGGTGACTGACGCCCGCCCCCTTCTCGCCGTGCTCGACGAGCTCGAGCGCCGTCGCCGCCGGGACTTCGAGCAGGTCCGCTACTGGCTGATTCGGGCCACGAGCGGCCACGACGGGTCAACCCCAGCGGGAGCCCTCGACGCCGTGCACACTCGCCCCGTGACGTTGCTGCTGAGCCTCGAGGATGCCGCCGACGTGCTGAACGTGTCGCCGTCGACGGTCAAGCGGCTCGTGCGCGCCGGCGAGCTGCCCGCCGTGAAGGTGGCCCGCACGACCCGGGTGCGCCGCTCGGACCTCGACGCCTACGTGGCCGCCCTGGTGCCCTCCGGACCGGGGGCGCCGGCATGACGCACCTCCCCGGCTGCGTGGAGAACCCCCGCCTCGAGCACTACGCCGCCGCCGGCCGGCGGGTCACCCGCTGCGTCGACTGCGGCTCCACGCTCGTCGCCGGCGCCGCCGAGCCCGAGGTGTCCGCTCGCTTCGACCCCGACCGCAACCCGCTCCACCCCTTCGCTGGGATGACCATGCGGGGGTTGACCTACGACGACCTCTACCGCCGGGGCGTCACGCCGGCCGACATGACCCCGAAGGAGCACGCATGACCGCCTGGAAGCGCGACGAGCACCTCGAGCGCCTGCGGAAGCTCAAGAAGGAGCACCCCGACCGCTACGAGAAGCTGCGCCCGCAGGACAAGCTGTCCCTCGGCTACTACGAGGGCGAGCGGGCCAAGGCCGAGGCCGCCGGCGTGGACGTGAGCGCCGCCTCGTGAGCCCGACCCGCACCAAGGCCGAGCCGGTCCCCACCGAGGCCGACGTCGAGCGCATGGCCGCCCAGGTGGCCGAGCACCGCCGGCGCCAGGCAGAGGCCGCCCAGGTCGCCGAGGAGCGTCGCATGGCCGCCGTCGAGATGTGGGACCGCCGGGCGCTCGACGCGTGGGACGACGCCGCCCTCGAGGCCGAGGAGCGCAAGGCGCGCGACGCCTTCGTCGCCGCCGTCGAGGCCGACCCCGTGTTCGTCGCCTGGGCCCACTACCGCGCGATGCGCCGGCGGCGCGTCGACCTGCTGGGCGAGATGCAGTCCGTGGTCAACCGCCTCGGCATCAACCGGCGCCTGCCGAACATCGGCCCGGGCGAGGAGGACCTCCTGCCCGCCCTGGCCTCGACGCTCAACCGTCTGGCCGCGGCGATGGCCGGCGAGGACCAGGACGCGCGTATGGCGGCGCGCGAGGCTGCCGGCGACGAGGCCGCGCCCGAGGCTCGGGCGTGAACGTCACCCCCGCCGCGCGCTGTGGCCATGGCCGCGCAGCGAGGGCCGAAGGTAGCGAGGGCGGTTCCTTTCCCCCCGAAGACCTACCTGCGCCCGACACCCTCGCCTCGCCGCCATGCAGGAGCTGGCCCGGGTGTGCCAGCCGCTCGTCGGCCCCATCGTGAGCGGAGAGAGAGGAACCCCATGAGCGACCTCACCATCGACCCCGACGACCTGACACTCGGTGAGGTGGAGCAGCTCGAGGAGCTGACCGGCAAGCCGCTGGGCGAGATGTTCAACGGCGCCATTTCCGCCAAGGCGGCGACTGCGTTGGTGTACGTCATCAAGCGCCGGGAGGACCCGGCGTTCACGCTCGACGACGCTCGTGCGTTCAAGATCGGCGGGCTCAACATCGCGGGCGAGTCGGACCCTACGAACGGCGGCGTCTCAACGAGCTCGCCGCCTTCTGCCACTTCTGGCGCATGACGCCGGGCGAGGTCCGCGCCATGACCGTCGGCGAGTACCGGGCGTTCAGCGCCTTCGCCGCCACCGTCGCCAAGGCGCAGCGGGAGGCCACCCGTGGCTGAGCGGACGCTCACCGTCCGTATACTCGGTGACGCCAAAAGCGCCCAGGCGGCCTTCGCCACGATCGAGACCGCCGCCAGTTCGGCCAGCGGGCGCCTGGAGGCGGTGAGCGAGAAGTTCCGCGGCGCCGGACAGCGCCTCGGAGAGGTCGGCAAGAGGATGACCATCGGCGTCACCGCCCCCCTTGCCTTGCTGGGCAAGGCGTCGTTCGACGCCGCCAGCGACCTGAACGAGTCGATGTCGAAGGTCGGCGTGGTGTTCGGCGATGCGGCGGGCGACATCGACGCCTTCGCCCGCTCCGCCGCCAAGAACCTGGGCCAGTCGCGCCAGGAAGCCCTCGAGGCGGCCGGCACGTTCGGCAACCTGTTCACCTCGATGGGGCTGGGACAGAAGCCGGCCGCCGACCTGTCGAAGGGCATCGTCACCCTGGGGAGCGACTTGGCGTCGTTCAACAACATCGCCCCGGAGGAGGCGCTCGAGAAGCTCCGGTCGGGGCTGGTGGGCGAGATCGAGCCGTTGCGTCAGCTCGGCATCAACTTCGACGCCGCCGCCGTGGAGGCCAAGGCGATGGCGATGGGGCTGGTCGATGCCAACGGCGAAGTGTCGGAGTCGGCGAAGCTGCAGGCGCGCTACGCGCTCATCATGGAGCAGAGCGGCAGCGCCCAGCGCGACTTCGCCCGCACCGCCGACGGAGTGGCGAACAAGCAGCGCATCGCTAACGCCCAGTTCAAGGACGCAGCGGCGACACTGGGGAACGCCCTTCTCCCCATCGGCCAGCAGGTGATCGGCTTCTTCTCGAGGCTCGCGGAGCGCTTCGGCGAGCTGTCGCCGCGCATGCAGAAGTTCGCTCTCATCGGCGCCGGGATCGCCGCCGCCATCGGCCCCCTCGCCACGATCTTCTCGGGGCTCGCCTTCTTCATCTCGGCCCTGCTGTCGCCCATCGGCCTCGTCGTGGCCGCCGTCGCCGGCCTGGTCGCCGGCTTCATCTACGCCTACCGCAACATCGAGGGTCTCCGAGACGTGGTGGGCGCCGTCGCCGGGTTCCTCACGGGGACGGTCGTGCCGGCGGTGCAGCAGTTCGCCGCCGCCGTGGTTGGCCACTTCTCGGCCGCCGTCGAGTGGGTCAAGCGCATCTGGCCGCAGATCAGCGAGGCCATCGGCCATGTGCTCGACGTCGCGCGGGGGATCATCCGCTCCTACATCGACGTGGTGTCGGCAATCTGGCGCGCCTGGGGCGATGACATCTTCCGCACGGTGCGCACGGCGTTCGACTACGTGCGCGGCACCATCGACAACGTCCTCCAGGTGGTCCGCGGGGTCATCCAGACCGTGCTCGCCGTCATCAACGGCGACTGGGGCCGAGCTTGGGACGGCATCAAGCAGATCTTCGCCGGGGTGTGGGACCAGATCACGAACATCATGCGCACCACCGTCGACGTGCTGAGGGCGGTCGTCGGCGGCATCGTCTCGTCGTTCGGCGAGGTGCTGCGCCCGCTCGGCAACTTCCTGCACACGTGGATCGTTGAGCCCTTCGAGCGGGTCGTCGGCTTCGTCCGCGACCTGCCCGGCCGCATCGCTTCGGCGGCCAGCGGCATGTTCGACGGCATCAAGGACGCCTTCCGCGGCGCGCTCAACTTCATCATCGACCGCTGGAACGCCTTGCGGTTCGTCTTGGGCGGTCAGACCGTCAACTTCCCCGGGCCGCTCGGGTCCATCTCCATTCCGCAGGTCACCCTCGACACGCCGAACATTCCCCGCTTGGCGCACGGCGGCATCGTCCGGGCCCGTCCGGGCGGCACGCTGGCCCTGCTCGGCGAGGCAGGCCGCGACGAGGTGGTCATCCCGCTCCCGCGGACGCCGGCGCCGCTGCCCGCCCCGGTGTCGAGCACCTACAACGTCTACGTCACCGCCGGCATGGGCACCGACGGCGCCACCGTGGGCGCCCAAGTGGTCGACGCCATCAAGGAGTACGAGCGCCGCAACGGGAAGGGTTGGCGGAGCTGAGCCTCGACGTCATCGCCCAGGCCCGCCCCGCCTGGCACGCCGACGCCGCCTGCCGAGCGTCGGACGTCGACTTCTTCGACGAGTCACCCGAGGGCATGGAGCGGGCCAAGGCCGTGTGCGCCGGCTGCGCCGTGACGGACGAGTGCCGAGCGGCGGCCGACGAGGAGTGGTTCGGCGTGTGGGGCGGGCTGACGCCACGTGAGCGGGCCGAGGGGCGTAGCGGGCGCAGCGTCGGGTCTGAGCGCCCTCACGGCACCAGGGGGCGCTACAACGCCGGGTGCCGCTGTGGCGAGTGCCGAGAGGCGTGCGCGGCGGCCATGCGGGAACGGCGGCTTGGCCTTCCCCCATGGGGGAAACGCAGTGTCACCCGCGGGTGACGTTCCACCTTGGTGGAACTGCGCCCTACGCCTCCCCGGCCGCGATGCGCCCGGCGGTCACGTCGCCGAGGCCGCACACCACGTCGACCTCTCTCTCGTCGGGGTTGAGACCGACGTACTGCATGGTCGATTGGACGCTGCTGTGCCCCATGAGCCGCTGCGTGAGGAAAACGTCTCGGGAGCGGTGGTACACCGTCGTGCCGAAGGTGTGGCGCAGACGGTGGGGCGTCGCTGTGATGCCGAGCTTGGTGAACAGTCGAGCGATGTGGAAGCCGACGGCCTCCGGCGTCATGGCCGCCCCGTCGCGTCCGACGAAGATCGGTCCTCTCTCCGGCATCCCGAAGGCGCGCAGCGCTTCGAGCGTGCGGGGGTGTGCCGGGAGGACGCGGTCCTTCTTGCCCTTCCCCTGGGTGACCCGGATGAGGGGCGGCTCCTGGGCGTCGAGGACGTCCTCCCGGCGCAGGGCGGCCATCTCCGCCCGTCTGAGCCCCTGGTAGGCGCCGAGGCACAGCCACGCCTGCATTCGTGGATCGGCAGCCAGCATCGCCTTGGCGAGGTCGGCCGGTCGCATCGGCCGCGGGAGCCGCGAGGGCAGCCGGGGCCGGTCGATGGTTAGGGTCGGGTCCTCCCTCGCCAGGCCCTGACGAACGGCGAAGCGGTAGAAGCTGTGCAAGTGAGCCAGGTAGCTGTAGCGGCTCTGGGCGCTCAGGTTGCGACTATCCAGCCACTTCTCCACGTCGGCCGTCGTGGCGTAGAGGAGGCGCTTCGACCCCGGCCCCCGGCGGTTGCAGAAGGCTCGGAGCAACGCCTGCCGGGCCCGGATCGTCTTGTCGGAGAAGTTGCGCCGGCGCTGGTACTCGCCGAAGGCCCAGATGGCGCGCTCATCGGCGTCGGTCAGGGGGCCGCCCACGGGCTCGGTCATGGCTGGACCCCGGGATCGTTCACGACTGCCGCCACGATGGCGATGCACGCTCGGCAGTAGGCGATCTCGTAGTCCAGGTCGGAGTGGCCCTCCCGGTCCCCGACGATCACCGCTTCCGTCTCGCCCTCGTCGAACGTGGCTCCGCAGTTCTGGCAGGCCCACCACAGGTCCGGCACCCGGATCTCGAGAGGGTGAGGCCGACGCCAGTAGTCGAAGTTCTCCTGGCGCTCCCGGACCACCTCCGGGGGGAGAGCAGGTCGCAGCTGCTCCGCGAGCCCGGGGTTCTCGTACAGCTCGGCTGACCACAGCTCAAGCGTCAGGTACCGCTGGAGCTTCCAAGTCGGTTGCCGGGCGAGCGCCACTTCATCGAGTTCGAGCAGTTCCTCTGCATCACGTCGCCTGCTCTCGGCCAGTCGAGCGCGCTCCATCGGTGGAGTGAGCGGGACCTCGCGGAAGGCGACCTCCGCGAGTCCTTCGAGCCATACGCCGGTGTCAACGAGGCTGCAGCCGGCCTCAAGGAAGGCCGCGAGCGGCGGAGGGCGCCTAAGGGGGTTACGCGGGTTGCAGGGGACGGTAGGGTCGGCCACTGTCGGCACCTCCTGGGGTGTCGGCCACGCCCCGGGGTGTTCCCGCACCGCCGGGGCACTTGTCGCTTGTGACCCTACGGCTGGAACGTCCGTCCCTCAAGTAACATTGCTAGACGTTGTGTGTCGATGACGTCGTCGGGCCACGGGCGGATGGTGAGGGTGGTCGCGAGCGGGACGGGAGCGGGGTCGGTCGAAACGGCCATGCCGGGGCCTCCACATTGGTGCGGATGGCGGGTGAGGCGGGGAAGCGAAATCTGAGGTATTTCATGCACTTCTACTCGCAGTTGTCAAGACGACGGGTCGGTGTCTACGGCGGCCGGTGGCGGCTGCGGTTGTGGAACCCGCACGCCGGCCGGCCGTTGTCGGCCACCGTGGCCCCGCCGGCCGCGTAGGGCTCGACGTGGTCGATCTGGCAGCGCTCGGCAGGCAGGTCGCACAGCTCGTGGAAGCACTCCCGGTCTCTCACCTCGATGGCCCGCCGGGTGGCCCCGGTGAACAGCCGCCGGGCCACGCCCACGTCGATGGGCCGGGAGGCGGCGTCGAACACCACCCGCTCCACCCAGGCCTGGTCCAGCCAGGGGACCAGCGACCCGGGGGTGACCGCCGTGCCGTTGGCCAGCTCGCAGACGCGCCCGGCGAAGGTCTCGTAGCCCACCATCACCGTGAACAGCGGCTCGGGCCGGCGGCCGTGCTCGGGGGCGGCACCGGCACGGCGGGCCATCTCCACCAGGGCGTCGGCCCGGCGCTGGGCCGGCGTGCGCGAGAGGTCACCCGCCACGGCCTGGTCCCCCAGGCGCTCCCGGGCCTCGGCCCACTCGGCGCGGAACAACTCGTCGTCGATGCGGTGCAAAGCCTCGGAGACGATGGTGCCGGAGATGGGGTCGAGGACCACGTCGCCGAAGAACATGCCGTCGAAGCTTTGCGACAGGTGGAACCGCCGGCGCTGGCGCTGGGCGGTGGCCGCCTCTTCGACCCCGTCGGGAT